>JAAVIG010000145.1 GCA_014796735.1 Oscillospiraceae bacterium | reverse complement strand
TCGGCCGCCCGTATCGGCCCCCGAAGCCGAGGGAAGCTCCGAAGCCTGCTTGTTTATTGTCAAAGTGCTCATAAAACCGCCTCTGTCCCCGGTACGGGAATGTGATACTCGCCGCATATCTGCTTTTGCAAGGCGCAAATGTTGTCGGTTATCAAGGAAGAAACTTCTTTAATGCGTTTTCTGTCGGTAATATCGCCAATGGCTATCTCCTCGGTGGAGATCATCTCTCCCACCGCTACGGTGCAGCTGCGCTTTTTTCCGTCCGCGCCGTACATAATGCATACGGGCACAATGGGGGCGTTTGTCTTGCCCGCTATTAAAGCCACTCCCGATTTTGCTCTTGCGATAGTTCCGTCCTTTGAACGGGTGCCCTCGGGGAAAATGACGAAGATTCTGTTGCTTTTTATATCACGAACCGCTCTTTCGATAGCCTCGCCGTCCTTTGCGCCGCGAACCACGGGAAAAGCTCCGCACTTGGTTATAAGCCACGCAAAAGCCTTGTTTTTAAACAGCTCGCTCTTTGCCATAAAGCTGAATTTTCCCTTAAACACCGCCGCTATAACGGGAGGGTCGGAATAGCTGAGATGATTGCTTGCCACGATAAAGCCGCCGCCCTTAGGGGGGATATTTTCGGGATTAAGTATTGTCATTTTATATTTTATGTGTTTGAAAAAGATCTCCACCAATTTTCTGAAAAACATGTACATAGCTTTTTACCGGCTTTTTCGTTATTTTTTGTCAATTTTTGTGTGAACAAGCTCAATAACCCTTTGAACCGACTGTTCAAAATCAAGCTCCGAGGTGTCCAAAAGAACCGCGTCCTCCGCCATTTTAAGGGGAGCCACTGCGCGGTGGCTGTCCTGATAGTCCCTGCGGTTCAAATCGCCCAGCACCTGCTCAAAGGTGGTTTCCACGTCCTTTTTCACTAACTCCTGGAATCGCCTCTTGGCCCTTATCTCGGGGCTTGCGGTGATAAATATCTTGACCTGAGCCGACGGCAGCACTACAGTCCCTATATCTCTGCCGTCCATAAGTACGTTGTTTTTTCTTGCAATATCCCTTTGCAGCTCCAGAAGAAATCCGCGCACCTCGGGAATGGAGGACACCGTGCTTGCCGCCATTGAAATTTCGGGCAGCCGTATTTCCTCCGACACGTCCTCGCCGCAAAGGAAAAGCTTCTGTTCGCCGTCTATCAGTCGCGGCTCTATTTTTATTTCGGGGAGCAGCGCGGCCGCCTTTTCTTTATAATCCGCGTCGCTTTCGTTCAAGCCCTTTCTTACGGTGTAAAGAGCCACTCCGCGGTACAAAGCGCCCGTATCCGCGTATATGAAGCCGAGCCTTTTCGCGCTCTCTCTCGCGACGGTGCTTTTTCCTGCGCCAACAGGGCCGTCAATCGCAACTGAAATCATCTTGTTCTTCCTCATCGGTTTATTTGCCGTCATGCAGTATGTATCTGTTTTTGTGACCTTTGTTTTTCATTTAAACGGCAATAGATAAAATATTAAGCATATTATATCACAAATTCAATTTGTAAGCAAGTTTTTTCACAAGATTTTTATAATTACAGTCGGCGGTTTTTGACTTTTTGCGACATTGCCCGACGGAGCAAAAACGCTTATTCCGCTGCGGCCGCTGCGGTGGAATAGGCTATTTGCAGATTAAAGCCGCCTGTAAAGCCCGAAACGTCTATTATCTCTCCCGCGAAGTGAAGTCCCTTTACTATTTTCGACTGCATATCGGAGGGATTGATCTCCTTTACCGAGATACCTCCGTCGGTGATTATCGCTTCTTTTATCGGCCTGAACGATTTTATATCCAGCTTAAAGCCCTTGAGCACGGTCAAAAGGGCTTTTCTTTCTTTTGCTGAGATCTCTCCAGCCTTTTTATCCGAGGGCAGCTTTGCGGCTTCAAGCAGGGGCAGTGTTAATTTTTCGGGAAGCAGCGTAAGGGCGATGTCATATGCCGTTTTTGCGGGAGCGGCGGAAATTTCCCTTTGCAGTCTCAGATCCAGCTTTTTTTCATCAAGAGCGGGCTTGAAGTCTATGACTACAGTGTATCTGCCCTCACGAAGCTTGTCTATGCGCGAGCTTGCGCTTAAGGTAAGAGGGCCTCCTATTCCATAGCTTTCAAAGGTAAATTCCCCCTGCTCCGAAAATGCTTTTTTGTTTTTTTCGTTGTCGTAAAGGGTAAACAAGGCGTTTTTTATATTCTGCCCCGCCATCGGGCGGCAGTCCTGAACCGTTTCCAGCGGCACAAGCGACGGCTTAAGCTCCGTCACCGTATGCAGGAGCTTTTTTGCCATTTTATAGCCGTCACCCGTTGAGCCTGTGGCGGGGTATGAAAGGCCGCCCGAAGCCAAGATCACCTTATCGGCTTTATAAAAGCCCTTTGCGGTTCTGACCCCTTGCACCGCGCCGTCGGACTGTACGATCTCTATTGCTCTGTCCCTTACGATCTTTACGCCGAGACGCCCGATTTCCGTTTTCAGCGCGTTAACTATATCCAAAGCCTTATCCGAAACAGGAAAGACCCTGTTTCCTCTTTCGATTTTCAGCGGCACTCCCAAGCCCTCTATAAATTCCATACAGTCGCTTGTTCCGTATCTTGAAAGTGCGCTGTAAAGGAAAGAGGGGTTGCGGGGTATGTTTTTTATAACGGTTTCAAGATCGCAGGCGTTGGTTATATTGCAGCGCCCTTTTCCCGTAATGCCCAGCTTTTTACCCAATCGGTCGTTAGGCTCGATAATGACCGTTCTGTATCCGTTCCTTGCGGAAAAAACGGCACTGAAGCAGCCTGCTGCCCCACCGCCGATAATGATCGTATCCGTTTTGTTTTCCATTTTACTTTTCCCGTTGTTCCTATTTAAGTTCGGTATACACCCCGTTTTCGTCCCACATTTCCTCCAGACGTGACAGGGTGCTTTGAATGTTTGTTCTCTTTTTGATGCTGACCGCGGCGATTATTGCGTTTATAAGGCTGAGCGGCGCCACCAGGCTGTCAGCAAAGCTTACCATATCGCTTTTGGCAAGCAAAACATGTCCCGCTATCGTACCGAGAGGAGAAGCCATGCTGTCGGTAATAGCTATCACCTCCGCTCCGTGGGAAGCGGCGTAGCGGGCGGCGCTGGCGGTGCTTTTGCAGTAGCGTGGAAAGCTGAAGCCGATAAATACATCGTTTTTTCCTATCCTGATAAGCTGCTGATAGATCCCGCTGGTGTTTATCGCCCTGACAAAATGCACGTTGTCGAAAATAAGCTGAAAGTAATTATCCATAAATCTTGCAAGAGCGTTGCTGCTCATGGCGCCGAAAATGTAAATGTTATCCGCGGCAAGTATTTTATCCACCGCCGCCTCAAAGTCACTTTCATCTATCATCATGACCGTGGATTTTATTCTTTCTATATCTTGCAGCAGCACGCTTTTCAGCACATGCTCCTGATCTATCCTGTGATCGGTTATGTCCAGCCTTTGAAGCGCGGTGAGCCTTGTTTTGCTGTAGCTCTGGAGATCCTTCTGCATTTCGGGATAACCCTCGTAGCCCATTTCTATGGCAAATCTCACTACGGTGCTTTCGCTGACGTTGACCGCGCTGCCCAGCTTTGACGCGGTCATATAAGCAGCCTGTTCGTAATGCTGTGTTATAAAGCCTCCGATAAGACGCTGGCTTTTTGAAAACTCAGCCATTCTTTCGGCTATTTTCGTTATAAGATTGCTTTGAGTATCCTGTTCTTCCATTTTTTATCCTCTCATATCTATCCTTTTTTACGCCGCATATATTTTACACCTTTTTTTGAAATATTTCAAGAAGAAAATTGCATTTTTAAAACCTTTTGATTTTAACTGTATATTTTGCACAAAAACGAACCTTGATTTTTCCATATTTAGTGGAATTTGCGGAAAAGTCTTGCATTTTAAACCAAAATATGATATTATAATAGCAAGAAAAAGACTTTGACTCGGATTGCGGATCTTGTGTTGTGCTTTATTCGGAAAGGGCGTGATCGCGATGGATACTAAGAAGATCATTACTATCAGCCGCCAGTACGGAAGCGGCGGAAGAGAGATCGGACAAAAGCTTGCGGATAAGCTGGGTATTCCGTTTTACGATAATGCTTTGATCGAAAAAGCCGCGCAGGAAAGCGGTTTGATCCCTGCCTTTTTTGAGGACACCGAGCGGCACGCGGGCAACAGTCTGCTGTACGCCTTGTACAGAGGCGCGCAGGCGGATCGTTTCGGGACTTCGGTATTGTCCATGGAGGATAATATTTATTTGGCACAGTCCAATGTTATCCGAAAGGTGGCAAACGAGGGGCCCTGCGTTATAATCGGACGGTGCTCCGACTATGTATTAAGCGATATGCTTGATCTGGTTAAGATTTTTATTCATGCAGATTTGGATTTCCGAAAGGAAAGAGCGGTACGCATCGACGGAGTGGATCCCGCAAAGGCGGAAAGCGTTGTTCTTACCAAAGACAAGCGCAGGCAGAATTACTACAACTTCCACGCCGACAGAAAATGGGGCATCGCAAAAAATTACAATCTGTGCATTGACAGCGGCTATTGCGGTATAGATTGTGCGGTCGATATTATTTACGGCTACATTGTCAAAAACCAAGGATAGCGTTTCATAATGAGTTTTCCTATTTTTTCCTTCCGTTTTTTCATAAAATTACTTCTCCTTATTTTATCTTATTTTATCTTGACGATCCTTTTGGGTCGTCCTTTTTTTACATTTTTTCTGATCGAATTTTATAAAGGGCGGATCTGAATAAAAATTGCCCAAAAATTAACAAAGTTAACCAACAATTATATTGACATTTTAACAAATTTAAAGTATAATATAAAAGGAATAGTACGCGCAAATTTAAAATTGCCGTACCGACGGTACTTTAAAATATATACACACCGACCTTTGACCGTACTTGAACGGTTTTCCGCTCCGAAAGCGTCAAAGCGTTTCCCCGAGGAAGGAATGATGGCAAATGAAAAGAGCATTAAAACTAAAACTTGTGCCGATATATATTCTTACGGCGGTGCTTTTTTCTCTTGTCTGCGCATGTACCGCGGCGGCGCTTATCTTAAGCGGCGCGGACACGGGCGTTTTGCTGTGGTTTGTTCCTCTTATGCTTGTGCTTTGCACGGCGTGGGCGATTATTTCGACGATTATCGTAAGAAAGATCAGAGAACGCTTTTCCGAGTCCTTTGATCATGTTTTATCCGCCTTTGCCAAGGAGGATGTGGAAGCGCTCAAGTCGATAAACGGCGGCGATCCTCTTCCCGAACAGCTTTCACGGTGGATATTGGAGCAAAGCGAGCTTTCGGACAAGGCACGCCGCAATACCGCCGCAATTTCCGCAGAGGTAGAGACAAGCAGCGAGATATTCTGGCGAATTACAGGCAAAAGCTGTACCTGCAGATACGGTGAGTATTGGGAAAGAAATTACGGCTACATTAATCTGAACGGCAGCAGCGATATAAGAAATCACATTCGCCCTGCGGATCTTCCCGAGCTGGAACGGGCGGTGAAAAACGTACTGGATGGAGTCAGCAGCAGCTTTGAGACTGTAGCGGGTCTGATGCTTACGCCTCAGAAAACCGTTACGGTAAGAATAAGAGGAAAAGGCGTAGCGGACAGCTCGGACAGCGGAAAAAGAGTGGTAGTTGGCACGGCACATGACATAGACATTGAGGCGGACCTTGAAAGCAAATTGGAGACCGAGCAGATAAAATCACGTTTTCTCGCGGAAAGCGCAAAGGACGTTATTTACGAGGTAGATGTGCCGGAAAATAAGCTTGTGAGCCTTAATCCCGAAATTTCGGGCGATTTGTTCGGCATGGGAAGTATGGGAGATTTTGACGGCGAGCGCCGACCCTATTGGGAAAATATACATCCCGATTACAGAGAGGGCTTTATAGACAGGTTTTTCGATTACAACCATATGATGATAATGCCCGAGCGCATGATGACTTACGAATACAGGATAAGAAACAAGTCGGGCGATTATATATGGGTAGAGCACAAGGCGCAGGTAACGGCTTACCGAAACAACAGGGTCGAAAAGGTCATCGGCAGGATAGTCAACATCAACGAGACCAAGGGCAAGGAGCTTGATCTCCACTTTAAGTCCGAATGTGACAGTCTTACGGGCGCGCTGCTGAAGTCCGCTTTGGGAAAACAGTACGCCGAGGGCCTGAGCAGGGGCAGTACACAGGCGTTGGTGCTGATAAATATTAACCGTTTCAGACTTATCAACAGCCAATTCGGTCATGAATTCGGAGATGTGGTTCTGAGAAGATTTGTGGCGATTCTTTGGGAAAATCAAAAGGGCAAATGCATCGTGGGCAGAGCTGATGACGATAAGTTTATAGTGGGCATGCTTCTGGTGGACGAAAAGGATCACCCGGAAAGCCAGATAGCAAAGCTCCTGCCTGTTTTCTCGGAGCCGCTGAAAATAAACAATAAAACCGTAAACATCACCTTCAGCGCGTCGGGCTCAATACCGTCGAGCGAAACAAGCTTCGAGGAAGCCTATGAACAGGCGGAAAAAGCTCTTGAGGTGTGTAAATCGGTAAATCGGTTGTACAACAATTCTTTTATGATGTACGATTCGGAAACGGAAAAACAGTTTGAACAGCTTTCACACGATGAAAGCGCGCAGGACGATCAGCAGGACAGTCAGTAAGCCGCATATTAAAATTAAGCAACCGGATATGGAGAATTTGGCTATGGCAGATGAATTTAACGGAATTACATTAAACGGCAAGGTAAGCGTTTTTGTGGATGAATACTTCATGTGGGCAAAGGTGCTTGTTACCAGAGCCCAGAACGGCGGACACGACGTTACCAAGGAAGATGTTATAAAAGAGCTGGGCAAAAGCGGCGTTGTCAAATGCATCAACCAAAAGGCGATCGACAACTACTTAGCTAATATCCCCGATAACAAAAGCATTGTGGTAGCCGAGGCTATTCCCGCGCAGGACGGCGAAAACGGACAGGTGTTTTACAACTACGAGCCGAAAAACGAATTTAAGCCTACAATTGATGAGGAGACGGGAATAGTTAACTTTAAGGAGCTGGGAAGAATACGCAACATAAAAAAGGGCACTCTTCTCGCCACCATAAAGTACCCTACCGCGGGCACGCCGGGTCTTGATATTAGAGGCGCGGAAATTCAGCCTATACCGGGAACTCCCCCCGTTTTTTCCATAGGTCCCGGCACTATCCTCAGCAACGACCAGACCAAGATATTTGCCGCCGATGACGGAAACCTCCGCTGGGATAAGGACAGATTCGTGGTGGACACCGTCGTTACCATTGCGGGACACGTTGACGCGTCCGTGGGAAATATCGACTTTGTGGGCGACGTTATGATAAAGGGCGGAATTTTCGAGGGCTACCGTGTAAGGGGTAAAAGAGTGACG
>JAAVIG010000144.1 GCA_014796735.1 Oscillospiraceae bacterium | reverse complement strand
TCTTGCAGGGCTTCCCCTCTTGAAAAACAGTCCACCGGACTGTTTTTCAATTCACCCTTTTCGGAGCGCACTTCGTCAAGAGAATTTCGCCCTCTGCGGAGGGCGACCAAAGGGCTTTGCCCTTTGGAAACCCACCACCCTTTGAAAAGGGTGGACGGAAACTTCAATATTTAAAATTCACTCTTCCAATTCCGCCAACGCCTTTTCCGCTTCCTCCCACTGCTCCATCAGTTTCATCTGCAATTCCTCCAATTCGGAAAGTCTTTGGCTGTCCTCCATTACCTGCTTGTAATCCGCCGCGTTTTCGGCAAGCCGTTTGTTTATCTCGGCGGCTTCCTTTTCCGCCTCTTCTATCTCCCGCTCTAATTTCTTAACTTGTGTGGAAGCTTTTCTTAAACGGCTTTGCTGCTCCTTCTGCTGCTTATAAGTATTGACCTTTGGCGCGGTTTTCTCCTCGGCCTTTGCTTCCGTCCCTGCCGAATTTCCGAAGTAGACCGAACCGCCCGCCATTGCTCTGCTTTCTCTCCATTCGTCGTAGCTGCCCGAAAATATCTCCATTCCGTCCTTATGCAAAAACATAAGCTTCGTCGCCAAGCTGTTTATCATTGAACGGTCGTGGGAGATTATCAGCATTGTGCCCTGATAATCGGAAAGCGCTTCTATAAGCCCCTCTCTCGCTTCAAGATCAAGGTGGTTGGTGGGCTCGTCAAGCAAAAGCAGATTCGGGCCTTCAAGCATTATCTTCAACAGTATCACCTTTGCCGCTTCTCCGCCCGACAGCATATTGACAGGCTTCTGAAGCTGCTCCCCGTACAGCTTGAACATAGCTAAAGCCGACTGTACCTGCGTACGGTTAAGCTTGGGAAAATCGTCCCACACAAAGTCCATTACCGTCTTTGCGCTTGTAAACCGTAACTCCTGAAGCTGGTCGAAATAGCCTATTTTGAGCCAATCTGCAATATACGCGCTGCCCTGTCCCTTAAGTTTGCCTAAAATAAGCTTCATAAGGCTTGATTTGCCGCAGCCGTTGGCTCCCAACAGGAAAACTCTTTCCCCGTGCTTAATTTCAAAATCCACATCGTTAAAAAGAACGCGTTCACCGACGGAAAGAGACAGCCCCTTTGCGGTAATAACGTCGGTTCCGTGAGCCAAACGGCAGGGAATTTGAAAATGTATTTTCCGGCGGGGCGGGGGCGGGGGCACAAGCTCTTTTCTTATACGCTCAATCTGCTTTTCCTTAGAGCGTATGGTGACGTAGTTGTGTTCCTGATTAAAACGCCTTTGCTGTTCGATAATGCCCTCTATGCGGCTTATCTCCTCGGTCATCTCCGTGTATTTCTTTGTGAGATAGGTCACTCTTTCGTCATACTGCCTTAAATACTCGGTGTAATTTCCCTTGTAGGTGTCCAAAGTGAAATTATCCAAGGCAAAGGTTTTGTTTGTTACCTTGTCCAGAAAATAGCGGTCGTGTGAAATAACGATATACGCCCCTTTAAAATCAAGCAGAAAGCTTTCCAGCCACTCCGACGCTTCAATATCAAGGTGGTTTGTAGGCTCGTCAAGCAGCAAAAGCTTTGCCCCCGAAAGCAGCAGCTTTACCAATTGAAGCTTTGAACGCTCGCCGCCGCTTAACACCCTTACGGGCTTTTGCAGGTCTTCTTTCTTAAAGCCCATTCCTATAAGCATGCTTTCGGTTCTTGCGCGAAAGGTCAGGCCGCCCTCGTCCTGAAAGCGTTCGGTAAGGTTCATTTGTTTTTCTATAAGCTTACTGTCTGTATCACCTTTATCTATTCTTTCATGAAGAGCCTCCAGCTCCTTTTCCGTTTCAATAAGTCCGTTAAACACCGACAAGGCTTCATCATAAACGCTGACGTTATCGTTTCTTAAGACATGCTGCTCCATAAAGCCCACGGTAAGCCCTGCCTGCTTTACTATCGTACCCTCGTGATCCTCGGGCTCAAAGCCCGCAAGCATTTTGAAAAGGGTGGTTTTGCCGGCGCCGTTAACGCCCGCCAAGCCTATTTTATCGTTTTCGTCCACCGCAAAGCTGACATTTGAGAATAACACTCTTTCGCCGAAGCTTACGGCTATGTCGGTTCCTTGTAATATAATCATCTTATAATCATTCCTCTCTTTCATACCAATCCCATTTTAAACTGACGTAATACCCACAGTTTTAAAAGGGATTAGTATCAATAACCCCTTGACTGTATAATATATCCCAAACTACTTTTATCTTTTGAACGTAAAAATAAATTGGGAAAAATCCTCCGACTTTCCCCAATTGATTTTATTTAATTACATTCCGCCGAACAGCTGCTGATAATACTGATACTGATACTCTATCTGAGTAATGGTGGTAAGTCCGTTCAGTGCGTTTTCCGCCTGCTGACGGCAATAGTCGGGAGCGGAACTGTTTTCCGTCAAGGTGTAATTCGCGTATTCGCCCTTGAATATGTCCTCCATGGTATCGCCCTTTAATTCCTGAAGCGCTGTTGCGGAGTAGCGTTCTACATAATCGATCTCGTCCTCCCCGTCGGCACCCTCGGTCTCAAGAACATCAAGTCTTTGCACCACGTAATAATAAGTGTCCGCCTTAAATACAGCCGTGGTGTTCTTCTTCTGTTCAAACAACGCCTTTACAAACTCCTCGCTGGGGGATGTGGAGGTTTTGGAGATCAGGCTGTTGTAATCGCTGTCCGGTTTTGTTTCGGCAGGCTCAGCGTTATCGGAAGCGGTCTCGCCGGCGTCATCGGACGAGTTAGTTAACGCGCTGTACTCTTGATACAGGTTGTAAACCTCGCTAAAGGACGCGCCGTCGTTAAGCTTGTCCTTGTATTCTTCCGCCAGGTTATCAAGTATAGCAAGCTGTGATTTGGTCTCTATAACATCGCCGTTTTCGTCCAGCAGTGAAATGCCGAAATAACGTACCAAAGAGTAATTGTCGTCTATCCACGCGTTGATCTCGTCCTTTGATACTTCTTCAATGCCGCCCTCGCCGTAATAACCGGTGAATATTTCGGAAGCGCGGTAGGAATTAAGCGTATACTGTCTGAAAGAAGACTTTGAAACACCGATGGATTCATAAAAGTCGCCCATAGTGTTTGCGCCGTTCAGATACGAAAAAGCCTCCGATGTGTTCCATGACGAAAGGTCATAATCCCACTGCGCGTTGATATAATCGTTTATGTTTTCCTGCTCGTCTTCGCCGAAAACAATGCCCAAGGTGTTAAAAAGCTTGTTTACCGCTATGTGGCGTTTGCACAGGTCTAACGATTCCTGCTTTACGTAATCCGCAAAGGGCATGCCCGAAACGGTCTGATCATTGTAGTCAAAACCCTCCTCGGAGGTGCTGAGATCGGGCTGCTCCTCGATCAGCTTCTGCGCCGCGTTGGCGTAAGCGTTGCCGCTGTACAGAATGTACACACCCGCGGGAATTTCCTCGCCGTCGACCGTTAAAGCGACCGCTCCGCTTTGCGAGCAGCCCGAAAGGGTCAGCGCAGAGGCAAGAATCAGAGCCGCGCCGGTGATCAAAGATATTATCCTCTTTTTAAGTGACATTTTTTATCCTTCCTTTTGTTAAAGTAAAGTTTTGCTTTGGTTTTATTTTACTTCTTAAAGATGATATTTATGTGAACATATTCTATCAGCTTTAAAAAAGTATTTAGAGCTTGTGTTCATAGGATTTGTGCGTGGATTTTCGCGCATAATTTTTTCGAGAGCAAGGAAAAAATCCGCAGGCGGGCTCTTGCCCGTCAAGGAGTTTTGACGCAGCTATCGGAAGAATTTGCCGAAAAGCCACGTGCAATATCCTATGAATACATGCTCTTAAGCTCTTAAGGTTATATTCTTTTCCGCAAGGGCGTTAATGATCCTGCCTATCGTCTTGTCGCTTTCCTCGTCGGTAAGCGTTCCGTCAGCCTTACGGAAGGTAAGCTTATAGGAAAGGCTCTTTTTGCCCTCGGGTATCTGCTCGCCCGTGTAAATATCGAAAAGCTTTACGCTCTCCAGATGCTTCGCTGACTTCTTTATCAGCTCGGTTATTTCACCGTTGGATACGTCGCTGTCGCAAACCAGACTTAAGTCTCTTACGGAAGCGGGGAAGCGGGGAAGCGCGGTGTACTTGATGTCGGGATCGGAACATTCCAACAGCTCCTCAAGCTTAACGATAAGCATATATACCCTTGTTTTGTCTATGCCGTAGCTTTCGGACACTAAGGGGTGTATCTCGCCGCAAACGCCTATCACCTTTCCGCCGTCAGCGGTGATCTCGGCGCAGCGTCCGGTATGGAAGCTTCGGTTGGAGCGCAGGGAAGTGAAGGAAGCGTCAATTCCGCACTTGATAAATACTTCCTCGGCAATGCCCTTTATGGTAAAGAAATCCTCATGCTCGCCGTAAACGGTGCAGATCAAAACCGACTTTTCAACGGGAAGCTCGTTTTTGTCTCCCACGGGGTGATACTCTCTGCCTATTTCAAAAAATCTGCCGCTTAAAGTCCTGTTGTTGATATTTCTTGTTACGACCTCCATCATTGAGGGGATAAGACTTGTGCGCATTACGCTGGTATCCTCGCCCAAGGGGTTGATTATCTCAACGCTCTTTCTCTCCGCTTCGTCTATCCTGCACTTTTCGTAGGATTTGGGAGAAATAAAGCTGAAAGTCATAGTCTCGCGGCAGCCCTGAGCGGTCATAATACCCACTAACTTCTTTTCAAGCAGCTCATCGGGGGTCTGAACATTATGGGAAGCCAGTCTCGGCACGGTGCTTGCTATCCTGTTGTAGCCGTAAATTCTGGCTACTTCCTCCGCCAAGTCGCAGGGGCGTTCGATATCAATACGGGTAGCGGGAGGGGTCAAGGTATTAGCCGCTTCGTCATAGGTGAAATCAAGCCTTTTGAATATTTCAAGCTGTTCGTCTCTTGATATATTCGCGCCGAGAGCCTTGTTAATCCAGTCACAGTCCAAAGTAAGGCAATTAGGCTGCTTTACCGTGGGGTAAACATCTATGACGGTATTTACAACCTCGCCGCAGCCAAGAAGCTCAACCAATTCCAACGCCCTGTACAGAGCGTTTTTAGCGTTTTCGGGGTCAAGACCCTTTTCAAATCTGGAGCTGGACTCGGTTCTTACTCCCGCCTTTTTCGCGGTGCGTCTTACATTTACGCCGTCAAAGCAGGCGGATTCAAAAATGACCTCCTTGGTGTCGTCCTGAATACCGCTGTGCTCGCCGCCCATTACACCCGCAAGTGCCATAGGCTCTTTTTCGTTGCAGATAACGAGCATCTCCTCGGAAAGCTTCAGCTCGGGAGTGGTCTCGTCAAGAAGCTTCAGCACCTCGCCGTTTTTCGCGTTGCGGACAACGATCTTGTTGCCCTCAACATAGCGGGAATCGAAGGCGTGCATGGGGTGACCGTATTCGAGCATAACAAAGTTTGTGATGTCAACAAAGTTATTGATCGCGCGAACGCCGCTTGCCCTTAATCTTTCCGCAAGCCAGCGGGGAGAGGGAGCAAGCTTTATGTTCTTTACCTTTGCCGCCATGTAGCGGGAGCAAAGGTCTTTGTTTTCGATGCTGACGGACAGCTCCTTGTTTATATCGCAGTCTATGCCCTTAAATTCGGGGGTTTTTAAATTAAGGGGCAGCTGAAAGGTAGCATGCGCTTCTCTTGCCAATCCCAAAACGGACAGACAGTCGGGGCGGTTGTTGGTGATCTCAAATTCCACAACGGTGTCGTCAATGCCTACCGCTTTTGTAACGTCCTCGCCTATCTTGAACTTGTCAAAATCCGGGTCTTCGTTGAAAATCAGAATACCGTCGGGGGAAGCGTAGGGGAAATCGCTGTTTTCCATGCCCAGCTCGTCAAAGCTGCACATCATTCCGTTGCTTTCAACGCCTCTCAGCTTGCCTTTCTTGATTTTCATCACCGATTTGTTCTGACGGTCGATGCAAACTCCGCCGTCCAATACTACGGGAACTACCGCGCCTACGTAAAGGTTCTGAGCGGCGGTAACTATCTGAATCGGCGCGTCCTTGCCTATGTCCAATTGACATATCCAGAGCTTTTCGCTGTCGGTATGCTTTTCGATAGACACTACCTTGCCCACTACGATGTTTTTGAGAGGCTCGGAGAGGTCGCGGTAAGTCTCTACCTTTGAGCCGCTCATGGTCATGCCGTCTATAAATTCTTTTATGGGCATATCGGCTTTTACATAGTCGTTAAGCCACTTCATTGATAAATCCAAGGGAAAATCCTCCTTTTGAAAATTGAAAAATGAGAATTAAGAGCTAAAACTGCTTCAAAAACCTCAAATCGTTTTCATACAAAAGCCGCATATCGTCAATGGCGTATCTCATCATAGCGAGACGCTCCAAGCCTACACCGAAGGCAAAGCCGCTGTAAACCTCGGGGTCAATGTTGCAGTTCAAGAGCACCTGAGGATGCACAACGCCGCAGCCCAACAATTCTATCCAACCCTCGCCCTTGCAGAGGGAACAGCCCTTGCCGCCGCACTTGAAGCATCGGAAATCGGCTTCCGCGGAAGGCTCGGTATAAGGAAAGTGGTGAGGACGGAAACGAATCTGTACATCGTTTCCGTACAGCCTTTTGGCGAATGTCTCGATAGTACCCTTTAAATCGCCGAAAGTGATGCCCTTGTCGACCACAAGACCCTCGCACTGGTGGAAAATGGGGCTGTGGGTAGCGTCAACGGAGTCGTTTCTGTACACCTTGCCGGGACTGAAAATGGCTATGGGAGGGGATTGCTCCAGCATGGTGCGTATCTGCACGGAGCTTGTCTGTGTTCTGAGCAGAATGTTTTCGGTTATATAGAAAGTGTCCTGAAAATCTCTGGCGGGGTGCCCCTCGTCGGTATTCAGCATATCGAAGACGTACTTTGTTTCCTCGACCTCGGGACCGTCCATTATCGAATAGCCCATGCCCTTGAATATTTCCTTAAGCTCGTCAAGAACTATATGCAAGGGGTGCCTGCTGCCCTGCTCGATGCGTCTTCCGGGAAGGGTAACGTCAAGGGCTTCCTTTTTTAAGCGCCTTTCGGTGTCCAAGCTCTTCAATTGCTCTCTGCGGCGGGAGATGTCGTTTTCGATGCACTGTCTTACCTCGTTGGCAAGCTGGCCGATAACAGGTCTTTCGTCGGCGGAAAGCTTACCCATTTGCTTTAAAATGGCGGTAAGCTCGCCTTTTTTTCCAAGCAGGCGAACCTTTAAATCGTCAACGGTCTTTATATCGGAGGCGTTCTGTATTTCCGCAAGAGCCTGCTGCTGGATATTGTTTAGCTGCTCTTTCAATGGTATCATTCCTTTCTTTTGGGGGTTCAATAGCGTATAAGCTTATGCCGCCTTTTTTGTATGGCTTAATCGGCGCGGATTTTATCGGTGTCAGGGCATAATCAGCTATTTTATCTAATACATTATAGCACAACACTTGTCAAGTTGCAAGGGGTAGAGGAAATTTTTCTCAAAAAACAAAGGGACTGTGTTTTTTACAGCCCCTTTGTTATTAGAACATGTTCTTATACTATTCCAATCCAAAGCTCACCGACAGCGCACTATCAACCCTGTGCATAGCGTCGTTATCCAATTCCCCCATTCTTTCCTTAAGCCTTTTCTTGTCTAATGTACGAACCTGCTCCAACAACACGATAGAGTCTTTTGCAAGCCCATACCGTTCAGCGTCCAATGTAATATGTGTGGGAAGCTTGGATTTTTCCTTCTGGCTGGTAATAGCCGCCGCTATAACGGTTGGTGAGTGACGGTTGCCCATATTGTTCTGAACAATAAGCACGGGTCTTACTCCGCCCTGCTCGGAGCCCACCACGGGACTTAAGTCGGCGTAATATATCTCGCCTCTTTTTACGGTCATTTTTTCGATCCTTTCCAAATAAAAGTTGATGCTTCCGGTTGCCTGTAACTGTATTTTTAACCGCTTACGGAAAAATATTCAATTAAATTACACTTAAGAAAAATTTTTACCTGCAGGGGCAACAGCAGAGTCACCCCTACTGTATTTTATTATTATGGGCTTGTTTTGTACACTTGAACAAATTTACATTACGGGAAAAAATTGGCAGAGCGTTGTCGGGCTGCGGACTTGACATTTTCTTTCAGCTTTTGTATAATATTTTTATAAGGTATAATAATTAAAAACAATTTAACCAAAATTTTCACCCATAGGAAAGGACTTAATTTATGAAAAAATTTCTTGTACTTCTGCTGGCTTCCTCGCTTCTGCTTGTAAGCGGCTGCTCCGGAAACGGCGGCAATGATACCGACAGCACCACCCCCTCCGACAATTCCGTGGCCGATACGGAAAATAACCAAAGCACCGAAAATTCGGAAAATACCGCTGAAACAAATAACAGCGAAGCGCCCGACAATGAACCCGTAAACACCGTTCCTCCCACAACCTCGATAGAGTACACCACCGCAGAACCGCCTTCATCTGATCTGTCCGAGGAGGAACAAAGAGAATATATGATAAACAACAGCTTAATGACGGTTGGCGATACCTCCCGAATGATAAACGTTATGAAAAAAGCCGAAGCGGGAGAGGAGATCACCGTGGGCTTTATCGGCGGCTCGATAACCGAAGGTATTTCCGCGGGGGACAGCCTTTGCTACGCTAAATTGACCCATGACGCGCTGAGCGAAATGTTCCCCAATACCACCGTAAATTATGTAAACGCTGGCTTAAGCGGCACTCCCTCCGTATTGGGCGTGGTAAGAGCGGAAAGAGACCTGTTTAAGGACAAACAGCCGGACATTATCTTTATCGAGTACGCGGTAAACGACGGCGGAGATCAGCAGTATAAAGATTGCTACGAAAGCCTTGTGAAAAAATGTCTCGACAAGGAAAATCAGCCCGCTGTCGCGCTTTTGTTCACCGTGCTTAAGAACCGTTACAGCTGCCAGCCTCAAATGGCGGTAGTGGGCGAACATTACGGACTGCCTATGATAAGCGTGGGCAATGCGATAAACCCCATGTTTGACGCGGGAATGATGACTTGGGAAAAGTATTCCGATGACGAATCTCACCCCAACTTCTGGGGACATGAGCTTGTAAAGGATTTCCTCATGAATTACTTTAACAAGGTCAAGGAGGAAGCGGACGGCATGGATTCCGCGCCCGCTATAACTCCTCTCCCCGACACCGCCGTTTATACAACGGAATACTCCAAAATGGAGCTTCTGGAAAGAGACCAGCTTAATGTTATCGGCTTCGAGGGCTTTACGGAAGCAAACAAGGTCGTAGCTACCTTTAATAACGGCTGGATGTACCGCAGCAGTAAAGGAGCCTCCGTTACCTTTACCGCCGAATTCAAAACCCTTTTCTTGGTATTTCACTGCAACAACGGCGCATCTTACGCCGACGCCGATGTTTATATTGACGGCGAGCTTGTGAACACCATGCCTTCAAATAAACCGGGCGGCTGGGGCAACCCCGAAGCGGATCACGTTTGGACAGGCAGCGAGTGCAAGGAGCACACCGTTGAGGTAAAAGTTGCGCCTACCGACGGCGGTATGTATTACGGACTTATCGGAATAGGCGTGGTAAAATAAATTTAAAAAGGAACCGAAATGAAAACAGCCTTCAAATCAAACACCGCCTTTATAAAAAGCTATCCTCCCCGACCGAAAATAAACAAGCTCCGCTGGGTGATCTCCCTGATTCTTGTCCTCATCTCGGCGGCAGTACTTATCGCCAGCCGATCAAGCACCGCTTTTGCGGATTGGTTCGGTTTTAATATCTATCCCATATTTTCGGGTATCGGTTCAAGGCTGTGGGGAATATTTCCTTTTTCTGTGGGAGAGCTTTTTGTAATCTTGTTTGTTTTGGGCACCCTTACGGGGCTTGTAAGCCTTATCCTGTACATAAAGCACAGACGGGGACAGCGTATCAGAGCTTTTTTTAACGGTTTATCGTGGGTGATTCTCGCCGCCGCGGTATTGTTTTTCTTAGTCACCTTAAATTGCCTTGCGGGCTACAACCGTACCCCCTTTTCCCGGTACAGCGGTCTCACCCTCACCGAATACACCGCCGAGGAGTTAAGGGGACTTACCCTGACCCTTATAGAAAAAGCAAACAAGGCGGCAGGTGAAGTGGAGCTGAACAGTGACGGAAGACCGGTAAAGCCGGAGGATTTCAATCGCTTAGCCTGTGAAAGCATGGAAAAAGCGGCGGAAAAATACGAGGTACTTAAAGCCTATTACCCGCAGCCAAAGGCGGTTCAGGCTTCAGGCGTTATGTCAAGCTTTAATTTAGCGGGAATATATTTCCCCGTAACGGTGGAAGCAAACTACAACAACGCCATGCCAGTGTCCTCGCAGGGCGCTACCGCCTGTCACGAGCTAAGCCACTTAAGCGGCTTCATAAGAGAGGACGAAGCGAATTACATAGCCTTTATCGCATGCAGAGAAAGCGACAGTCCCTATTTCAGATACAGCGGCTACTTAGACGCGCTGACCTACGCCTTAAACGCCTACCGCACCGTCTCAACCGACAGCGAATACTATGAGCTTACCGCCTTGATCGACCCTGTGATACTTTCGGAGTACGCTTACCGAAACGAGTATTGGTCTCCATACCGCAAAAAGGTTACATACAAGGTTGCAAGCACGGTAAACGACGCGTATCTCAAAGCCAATAACCAGACCGACGGCACCAAAAGCTACGGCAGAGTGGTTGATCTTATGCTTGCCGAATGGAAAGCAAACGGCGGAAAATTATAACCGTTAACGCCACATGGCCGCCCCACGGCGGCTGTGTGGCGTTGTTGTAATTTTTGCAAGTTATAAAAAATAATCCTGCAAATATTGACTATTTCCTCAAGACGTGATATACTATAAAAAAGCCATTAAATCAAGGCTTGTACCGTAAATATCAGAAAGGTCGGATCAAAATGCGGAAGATACTTATTGCAGGAAAAAACAAAAAAATATGC
>JAAVIG010000143.1 GCA_014796735.1 Oscillospiraceae bacterium | reverse complement strand
CGGTCATCACGATGCCGTTGGTGGAGATATCCGCCACCAGCTCGGGGGGAGTGCGCTCCAACACAGACCTTATACCCGCGGCAATCTCCTCCACCAAGTCGATCAAAGCCTCGTACAGATCCATTTCGTTGATCTCAACGCTTTCGGGCAGACCTCTCAGCAAATTACGTCCCTTTACCGACATTTTTACGGTCTCATCGGGATCAAATACGTTCGCAAGCTGTATTTTCGTCTGCTCCGCCGTTTTTTCTCCGATAATAAGCTTATATTTCGCCGAAATATATTTAATTATAGCCTCGTCAAATTTTGTTCCCGCAAGCTTGATAGATGTATCCTTAACAATGCCGTTAAAAGAGGTTACAGCAATATCCGTTGTACCTCCCCCTATATCAACGACCATTGCGCCCTTTGCCCGGGAAATATCCACTCCCGCACCCAAGAGCGCGGCGATCGGCTCTTTTATTATAAATACCTTTCTCGCTCCCGCCGAAAGCGCGGCTTCGATTACCGCGCGGTTTTCCACATCGGTTATAAGCGAGGGCACGCACAAAATTATCCTGGGTTTCAGCATCATACTGCTGCTGACTTTTTTTATAAAGGCGGAAACCATAGCTTCCGTGGTGCTGTGATCCGAAATTACTCCGTCCTTAAGCGGCTTTACGGCTATAATGTATTCGGGGGTGCGCCCTATCATTTTATATGCTTCGGAGCCTACGGCAAGAACCTTTTGTTTTTTCTTGTCGTACGCCACAACGCTTGGCTCGTTTACAACGATTCCCTTTCCTCCGATAGTAATAATTGTATTGGCAGTGCCTAAGTCAATTCCTATATCAACCGACGACATAACGCCACTTCCTTTCAGCTGTCTCCGCATTTTATTTTTAACATTTTTTTATAAGAATATTTCCGTGATTATTTAAAATATCTTAATCAATATTCTTACTCTTCATAGCATATTTTAATAGTTCATCGCAAGAATTGGTGCATTTTCCCTCAATAACCGCGTTCAGCAGAAAATCAAGCTTTTCGCCTATCTCAACACCCTTAAATCCCAGCTTGATCATATCGCTGCCGTTAACCGCAAGATTCTTCAAAGAAAAACATTCCTTTTCGCTTAATATTCTTTCGGCAGTCTCCGCCGCCGAATAGTAAACGGCAATGCGATTTGCTGCGGCAGGTGCTTTTGCACTGTCATCGGCAATATGAACCTTTAACAAATCAAAATAAAGCTCCTCGCCGAATCTGTTCAAATGCTTTTTTATCATTACGGGGTCGTCATTCATAGGCATATCGTGACGTTCCACCAAAAAAACGGTTTTCTTTACTGTATTCCCATCGTAACGCAATCTTGCAAGAGTTCTTTCGCATATATCCCTGCTGACGGCGGCATGACCCTTAAAATGACCCTCTCCGTTATAAAATTGGTAGCAGGGCGGTTTTCCCAAGTCGTGAAAAAGCATTGTAAGCCTTAAATGAGCTTTGGGCTCGATACTGCAAAGAGCGGCTATGGTATGCTCCCAAACGTCGCGGTCATGATAATGGGTATGCTGTTCAAAACCGTGACATTCCGCAATCTCGGGAATAATTACCGAAAAAATATCCCGATATTCGCGCAGCACCCTTGAAAGATATTCCGATCGACCGCATAAAAGCTTGGAAAGCTCACAGCTTATTCTTTCCGGCGATATTTCCTTTAACAGCTCCCTTTTTTCATGCAGCGCAGTCTCGGTATCACCGTCGGGAACAAAGCCGTATACCGACATGAAACGAAGCCCGCGCATTATTCTTAAAGCGTCCTCTTCAAAACGTTTTCCCGCGTTTCCCACACAGCGCAAAATCCTCTTGTTCAGATCATCAACACCGCCGTACAGATCAACGATTCCCTTTGATTTTGAATAAGCAACGGCATTTACGGTAAAATCACGCCTTGCGAGGTCTTCTTCAAGACTGAGAGTAAACTTAACATTTTCGGGGTGTCTGCGGTCTTTATACTGCCCGTCGGTGCGGTAAGTTGTAATTTCCGCCGAGCCGTCCTTTGAAACCACCGTTACCGTGCCGTGTTTAAGCCCTGTTTCAACGATTTTCATATCACGAAACACTTGCTCTGTTTCCTCGGGCAGCGCAGACGTGGTTATGTCGTAATCGGAAACGGGCAGACCCATTAAAGGATTGCGAACGCAGCCGCCCACTCCGTAGGCTTCAAATCCGCTGTTTTCAAGCCTTTCAATAAGTCCTTCGGCATATTCGGGAAATTTAATATCGATCATCTTAATTTTTCCGCAAGCTCGTTTGCCTTTTTATAAATATCCCGCGGCTGCTCTCCGATAAAATATTCTCCGTTTTCGTAAAGTATCTTACCGTTTACCATTGTAAGCTTCACATTGCTTTTACTGCCGCTGTAAACAAGATTTTTGCCGATATTGTTCAGCGGCTGCATATTGGGCTGATCAAGGTCAATCAAAACCAGATCCGCCTTTTTGCCCGCCTTTATGCAGTCGCAGTCGTCAAGCCCCATAGCCAGCGCGCCGCCCTTGACCGCCATTTGCAGAACGCTGTCCGCGTCGCATGCCGCGGCATCCTTTTGCCTAAGCTTCTGAAGCCCGGTGACCAAAAACATTTCTCTGAACATATCAAGGCAGTTGTTGCTTGCCGCGCCGTCGGTTCCTATGGCAAGGTTAATTCCCTTTTTCTGCATTTCACAGATAGGAGCGATACCGCTGGCAAGCTTTGTGTTTGAAGCGGGATTGGTAACAGCCCAAAGTCCTCTGCGCTTAAATATCTCCATGTCGTTATCGTCAAAATAAACACAGTGGAAACCGCCGCCACCGTAATTAAACATTCCTAAGTCTTCAAACAAAGCGGTAGGGCTAATTCCGTGGCGTTCCTTACACTCCTTGACCTCCTTTTCGGTTTCGCTGTTATGAGTGTATACGGGAGACTTTAAGGTTTGAGACAGCTTGCCGACCTCCTTTAGCAGATCGAGGGAAGCGGTATATTCCGCGTGAAAGCCAAGCTGATACGAGATCAGCTCGTTATATTTAGAATGAGCGAATTTTTCATATTCTTTGTTTATACGGTTAACATTTTCGGGTGCTCCGCTTATCGAGCCGCAAAGCACTAATCTGAAGCCCGTATCTACAGCGGCAGAGGCAATGGCATCCGCAAAAAAGTACATATCAAAACAGGACGTAATGCCGCTGCTGAGATATTCCATTACCGCAAGCTTGGTGAGCCAATATACATCATCGGGAGTAAGCTTGTCCTCACGGGGGAAAACCTTGTTGAAAAGCCAGTCCTGCAAAGGCAGATCATCGGCGTAGGAACGCAGAAAAGTCATTGCGGAATGAGTATGAGCGTTTTTAAAGCCGGGTATTATCAGGTTCCCACCGCAGTCGATCTCTCTGTCAAACACGCCGCTTTTCGGGTCTGTTCCCGCATATTCGATCGTATTCCCGCTTGTGTGAAGCTCTCCGTTAATTATCCCGCAGTCCTTTTCGGCTGTCATTATTCTTGCGTTATAAAATCTGATATTCATAGTCTTTTTGTGATCCTTTCCTAATTATTTGCAAAACAAAGCGGCAAGGCTTTCCGAATAAGGAGCCTTGCAGATTCCCCGTTCGGTAACGATAGCCGTTATCAGTTCATTATCCGTCACGTCAAAGGACGGGTTGTAGCACTTAACGCCCTTTGGTACAACGGGCTCTTCAAAATATAAGCTTCCGATCTCCTCTCCCGAACGCTCCTCAATTACGATCTCATTACCGGTCGCGCAGTTAAAATCGATCGTGGAGGAGGGGCAGAAAACGTAAAACGGAATATTGTAATGCTTGGCGAGAACCGCCGCGCCGCTTGTACCTATTTTATTTGCGGTATCTCCGTTAGCCGCCACACGGTCGCAACCCACAAAACAGGCGTTGATCTTACCCTGCTTCATAACAATGCTTGCCATATTGTCACAGATAACCGTAACATCAATACCCGCGCGGTTCAATTCGTATGCGGTAATCCTTGCCCCCTGTAAAAGAGGGCGCGTCTCGTCGGAATAAACATGAAATTCATATCCGCGCTCTTTTCCCAAAAATAAAGTGCCAAGCCCCGTACCGTACCTTGATGTGGCCAAAGGCCCCGCGTTGCAGTGAGTTAAAATACCGTATCCGTTTTTAACCAAGGATAAGCCGTACTCCGAAATTTTGCGGCACATTTCCGCGTCCTCAAGCTGTATCAACCTGCTTTCCTTAAGCATTGCTTCAAGTATTTCCGATACACCGCTCCCCGCCGCGGATAAAGCCGCTTTTTCCACTAAATCCAGTGCCCGGCTTAAATTAACGGCAGTAGGGCGTGCCGAATTAAGATACTCCTTTACGCCGCGAAGCTGTGAAAAAAACTCTTCTTCGGAGCTTAAGGAAAATCCCCTTGCGATAACAGCCAGCGCAAATCCCGCGCAAATACCTATCGCAGGCGCGCCTCGAACCTGAAGCGTGTTTATCGCTCTGTAAAACTCCTCGGGAGTTTTAAGCTTCAGATAAACCTCTTTACCAGGCAGCAGCGTCTGATCGATAATAACAACGCTGTCCGAGTCCTCCGACAAACGTACATTTTCAAAAAAGCAATTTTCCGTTCCCGTCATTTATTTTAAGCCTTCATTGTAAATATTCTTTATCGAGGCTCTTATAAGCTTTTTAAACAATGGCGCTGCCTTGTCTGCAGCTTCAATAACTTCCTTATGAGTAAGAGGAGTATCGGTAAGCCCGCAGCCTAAATTCGCCACACAGCTTATACCTACGATCTTCATACCCGCGTGATTCGCCGCTATCGCTTCACAGGCGGTGCTCATTCCGATAGCGTCCGCGCCTAACATTCTGCACATTCTGACCTCGGAGGGAGATTCAAAGTTGGGGCCCGTGAGCTGAATATACACGCCCTCTTGAAGCTTTATTCCCAAGTCTTCAGCGGTTTTCTTAACTATCTCCCTAAGCTTTTTATTGTATATTTCGCTCATATCGGGAAAACGCGTTCCGAGAGATTCAAAATTCGCGCCTATAAGAGGACTGGGAACAAAATTGGCTATCTGATCGGTTATAAGCATAAAATCCCCCGCTGAAAAATCGGGGTTTGCCGCACCCGAGGCGTTTGTTAAAAACAATACCTCCGCCCCCATTTTGCGCATAAGTCTTGTGGGCAAAACCACATCATGCATATCATAGCCCTCATAATAATGCACTCTTCCCTGCATTATCACAACGGGAACATCTTCGATATATCCGAACACAAAGCGGCCCTTATGCCCCGGAACGGTAGACATGGGAAATCCCTCGATCTCATTGTAGTTCAAAACCGCCTTAACATCGATCTCGTCGGCAAGCGCCCCAAGCCCCGAGCCCAATATCAAAGCCACCGCGGGCTTAAAATCTATCTTGTCCTTAAAGCTTTCATAACATTTGTTAAGTTTTTCTTCTGCCGTCATTGTTTTATCCT
>JAAVIG010000142.1 GCA_014796735.1 Oscillospiraceae bacterium | reverse complement strand
TGTGGATAAAATCCACAAATCAAATCCTTCGGCAAAGCCGAAGGTGCGCCGATAGGCGCAGGTTATGTACGTTCAATACAATAACCGAGGGAGCTTTGCTCCCTCGCCCTGCCGCTTTGTGGCAGGGCATTTAAAAACCGGTTTTTCCGGTTTTTAAATGGTTATTAGTATTACATCTCCCTGCAATACCTGTTGAGCAGATAATCAAAATAATCTCCCTTTGAAAAAAGCCGCATACTGTCGGGGTTCCCAAGCTTTTTCGCCAATTCGCAAACCGGCACCGTAACGCTTACATTTTGCGCGGCGGACTTGTTTTCAAGGTAATTTTCCGCTATCCTCTCCGCTTTGTCCCTTTTCAGATTTCCGAGACACCAAAAGGGTTCGGGCGTTGAAACATTCGGATATACGTCGAAATTGCGGTCAACGTAAAAAACGGGGGAGCTTTCTCTGAAATCCGTTACGGAGCTGTCGTTTTCAAGCTTCAAAAGCAGATCGTGCTCCGTTTCTCCGAAAACCTCACTAAGGCTTTGCTTTCCGAAGTGCTCCAAGGTCTTTTCCGCAAGCTTCGGAGGTATCTTTTTCAGATCGTCAAGCGTTACCCAAGCGTCGTAAAACTTTTCATTCTCCCCGTCACAGCTTCCCTGATGCACAAACATAACGAACTTCCCGCCGAATTGTTCACAGCGTTTTTCAAGGCTCATATCCTCGGCAAGCCTTTCGATCTCACATAATTCGTCAATGTTGTCCTTGTTGACAAACGCCTGTATGCGGGGAGATATTTTGTGTTCGAGCAGCATTTCGATCGTTTTCACTATCTCGCCGTACGCGCCCTTGCGGCCCACATAATGATCCGTCTTTTCCTCTCCGCCGAATAAAGTGAGCTGACACACTCTTACCCCCAATGAGTAAAGCCACGGGATATAATCCTTGTCGCGCACCGCCCGCCAGAAGCTCATGATCTCAAAATGAGGTGTTTTAACGTCCGAAAGCTCCTCCGTAAGCTCCCACAGCTCCCTGTAATTATCGCCGAAATCAGGCTCTCTGTACCAAAAGTCTATTTCAAAGGTATTGGCAAGCGGCTTAAACTCACGCGCCGCAAATCTTAACTCCTCCTTTTCCATATTTCCGTTTGGCACCGCGCCCAGCCAGCAGTGACGGCAGCGGTTCGGACAGCCTCTCATATCGAGACATACCGTCAATTTATCAAATTTTTTCATATTCTTTCTCCAATTTATGCGTTTACAGCCTCCTTGATCGCCGCCGTTGTCCTCTGCGCCATAACTAACCTGTAATAAACTCCCTTTCTTCCCATAAGCTCGGTATGGGTTCCTATCTCCGCAACCTTGCCCTTATCAAGCACTATCAGTCTGTCCGCGCTGCTTAAGGTGGAAAGTCTGTGAGCTATGGCTATCGTAGTTCTGCCCTTTATAAGGCGGTTCAAAGCGGTTTGTATCTGCTTCTCCGTCTGAGTGTCCAGGCTTGCGGTGGCTTCGTCAAGGATAAGTATTTTCGGATCGCGGAGAATGGCTCTCGCTATGGCTACGCGCTGACGTTCGCCGCCCGAAAGGCTGTAGCCCTTTTCGCCCACATAAGTATTGTAGCCGTCGGGAAGCCTTGTTACAAAATCGTGAGCATCGGCGATCTTTGCCGCCTGAACGACCTCCTCAAACGTAGCGTCGGGTCTTGCGTAGGCTATGTTTTCAAAAACCGTGCCGTTAAACAGGAAGGTCTCCTGAAGCACAACGCCTAACCTTTGGTGCAGGCTTTCCGCCTTGATGTCTCTTAAATCAACTCCGTCGATCTTGATCGAGCCGCTTGTGGGGTCGTAAAGACGCATTATAAGGTTTATCATAGTTGATTTGCCTACGCCCGAATGTCCTACTATACCTATCATCTCGCCCTGCTTTATTTCGCAGGAAATATTTTTGAGTACGGGATTGTAGGCAGTGTAGCCAAAGGACACGTTATCAAAGACAATATCTCCCTTTATCTCCAAATCCACCGCGTCCTCGTGATCGTCAAGGTCGATAGGCTCGTCGAGTATCTCAAAAATCTTGCCCGCGGATACCATTGCCTGTGACAATGAACGGGGGAGCTGCATGAGCCATTCCACGGGGCCGTACAGCATGGAAGCATAGCCCGTGAACTGCACGAACTCGCCCAATGTAATGCTTAAATCCAGCACCATTGACGCGCCGAAGTACAGCATAAACATTTCACCCGCCGCTAAAATGTACCTTAAAACGGGGTAAAGAAGATACCATGTACATTCCGCGTCGCTGTAAGCGTCCGCCACTTGCTGTGAAATACCCGTGTAGCGTTTTACCTCTCTCTCCTCGCTGCCGTAGCTTTTTACCACTCTCTGACCCGAGATAATATCGTTAAGGTACTTTGAGGAATTGCAGACCTTTCTCCACCATCTTCCGTAAAGTCCGCCGATCTTTCTCATTATTTTCTGAGTAAGCACCGAAGCGATAGGTATAGGTATAATCACCAGCAAAGCCAACTTCCAGTTTACGCAAAAGGCTATAACCGAAATGGTGGTAAGCGCTACTACATTTAAGATCATCGCCTTTCCCTGTCCCGTAAGGAAGTTCTTAAGGATATTGGCGTCGTCGCTTACTCTTCGGATAATGTCGCCCGAGGTTCTTTTTGCGAAGGATCGCATGGAGATCATCTGTATTTTGTCAAACAGCTCCTTGCGCAAATCTCTT
Organism: Oscillospiraceae bacterium; assembly: GCA_014796735.1. Lineage (GTDB taxonomy): Bacteria > Bacillota > Clostridia > Oscillospirales > Ruminococcaceae > Ruminiclostridium_E. Next base: position 11,632 of record JAAVIG010000142.1, on the reverse strand, counting down.
ATAAAGTTGACGGACATCCTTATGTCGATCTTCCAGCGCACTCCGTCCACCACAGAGATCAGCAGCGACAAGCCCACAACTACCCCCGCGATAATGAAAAACAGCTCCATATTCGGCACATCGCCTATGACCTCGTCCACAACCACTCTGTACAAGGACGGGGAGACTATGCTGGCCGCGTAGGAAAGGATCGACGTTGCAACGCTTATGAAAAAGTACTTTTTATACCTCATAAGTCTGCTTACAAGCCGTCTTGCCGTTCCCGCCTTTTTGGTACAAAACGGACATTCCGCTCCCTCATGAGGGAGCTTGATGCCGCATTTGGGGCAGTTGGATTCCAATGCGTCGCTTTTTTCGCTGAATACGCCCGTCTTGGCGTAAAAATCCAGCAGCTTGGCAAGCTCCGCGAAGCGTATGTAGTGAGTCTGGGTGAAACAGCAGAACATCTGCCATTTGCTGTTTTCACGAAGTCTTCCTCTTATCATGGAGCAGCCCGACTGACGGAACACCTCGAAGCTGTAATACTTCTTTATTTCAAAAGTGTTTTCAAGTCCGTCCCTGCCGTAAATGTATATTTTTTCTCTGTCCGCGCAGAAATGACCCTCCGTCTGCTCCCCTTTTTCCGTAAGGTCAAAGGGCAGACTGAAGGTAATATCCTCGGGACAGTCCTTTGGAATAGATATTTTTAAGTTCATATATACTTCCTTTGCAACATTGATAGATCAAATGACTAATACTAATCCCTTTTACAACTGTTGGATTAGTGTTTCGGGTGCAATTCCTTTTTAAACTGTGGGTATTACGTCAGTTTAAAAAGGGATTGGTATAACATTATACAAACAGCTCCAGTTTACGGTAGCTGCTGCGGTCGATCTTGTCCAGATCGGGTATCTGATACTTGTTTCCGTCGGAATCGGTGACGGTCAGAATCCCGCTGCTGTTTATGCGGAAATTTGTCCACCAGTCGTTGACGGCTATTTTCTTATGCCCCGCGGTGGTCTCCGCGTCCACAAAAAGGTAACCCATTCGGTTGTCCTTTATAGAGTAAATTTTGGTGATTATCGGGATATAGTAGCGGAAATTCAGGTAATCCATACAAAGCCTGTGCTGCTCGTCTGTCATTTCCTTCAAGTCCTTTATTACCCCTATCTCTATCCACTCCTCCTCGTCGTTTCTGAAAGAAACGCTGATATAGGTGTCTAAGCAGAAAAAGGGCTGGAGCCTTGTAAGGCTTATTTCCTCGTAGGTATTTCCCTGATAGTCGAGGAAGAGGTAGCCGCTGTCCCTGCGGGTGAATTTCAGCTCCTTAACGTCTAAAATTCTTAGGGTATCTACCGAAAAATCGTCTTTTTTATATTCATTCATAATAATAGCATATTCCTTTCATTGGGGATTTAATCCACCGAGATCGTTTTAAGCGCTTCCGCCTGCAAACGGTAAAGCTCAAAGTATTTGCCCTTTAAGCGTATAAGCTCGTCGTGGGTGCCGTTTTCCTTCACCTCTCCGTTTTCGATAACACAAAGAGTGTCCGCCTCGCGGAGCGTGGAAAGCCGGTGAGCTATGGCTATTACCGTTCTTCCCTTTTTAAGGTTGTCTATGGCGTTTTGTATCTTCCGCTCGGTTCTGGTGTCCATGGAAGCGGTGGCCTCGTCCAAAATCAATATATTAGGCTTTTGTATAAGGGCGCGGGCTATGGAGATACGCTGTCTTTCTCCTCCCGACAGATCCGCTCCGCCGCTTCCTATCGTGGTGTCATAGCCGTCGGGGAGCTTAAGGATAAAGTCGTGCGCGTTGGCGTTCTTTGCCGCTTCAACGACTTCCTCCATTGTGGCGTCGGGACGGGCGTATCTTATATTGTCCGCAACCGTACCCATGAAAATATAGGTCTCCTGTGATACTATGCCTATGCTTTTCCTCAGATCGGCAAAGGCTATATCCCTTACGTTTATCCCGTCCACGGTTATATTTCCGTTGGTTGGGTCAAAAAGCCTTGAAATAAGGTTGATAATGGTGGATTTGCCCGCGCCGGTCTTGCCGACTATGCCGAAGAACTGCCCTGCCTTTATGTCAAGGCTTATATCCTTCAGCACAGGCACTCCCGCCTCGTACTCGAAGCTTACGTTTTTAAGAGAAATATCCCCCTTTAGCCCCTCTTCCCCGATAACGGCAGGAGTCAAAGGAGGCTTTACCGTAGGCAGGCTGTCCATTATCTCAAAAATACGGGAAGCCGCGTCAAGACAGCGGGAAACATCGTCGCCCGCCCATATAAGGAAGTACATAGGATCGGCCATCATTCCGAAATAGCTTATAAGCAGCATAAGCTCGCCAAGGCCGATCTGTCCCGTTACCACAAGGTAGTAGCCGAACATGGTCAGAAGCGCGCCGCCCACGGAAAACACCACGTTCTGCATGATCTCGAAGCTCGATCCTCTCGAACGTGCGGCATACTCCGCGCTGCGTACGGCGTTTACGTTGTGCCCGAATCTGTCCATTTCCTGCTCCTCGCGGGCAAAGGCCTTTATAACGCGGTGTCCGTTTACCGAGTCGTTAAGGTTGGAGTTCATCTTGCGGTTGGAAAGGTTTATACCTCTCCAAAGACGCCGCTGTCCCTTGATAAAGAATATCTCGCTGGACATCAGAAACGCGGTCATTGCCAGAACAAATACCGCTAAGATCGGCGACATCATAAACATCAGCAGCACCATGGAAACTATCTTTATGGCGCAGATAACAAAGCTGGGCATAATATTGGCAAACATCTCGCTCACCTCTCCCGCGTCTCTGTCAACTCTGGTCATAAGAGAGCCTGTCTGCTTGGAGGTAAAGAAGGGCAGCGACAGCTTTTCCATAGCGGCAAAAACCGTAGTCCTCAGCTTGTGCATTACCTTACAGTTGGCTTTAGTGAACACTATGCCGTAGATAAGCCCGAAAAGCTCCGCTATAAACTTAAAGCCCGCCATCATAAGTATGGCAAACAAAACCTTCCCGTAAAACTCTCCCGCAACGTCCAATACTCGGTCATACAGGAACGCGGTGCCGAAGTAAGGGGATATAACGCCCAGCAGCGCGGAAAATACCATTAAGAAGAAAATGGTGATGATCTGCGCCTTGTATTCCCCGAAAAGTCCCAGAAGCCTTTTTAATATAGAGGAACGCTTAACGCAGTAGGGGCAGAATTTTCTGTTGGGGTCGGGGAACTTCTGCCCGCACTTGGGGCAGAACGGGCTGTTTTCCGCCAAAGGCGTGTCGTCAATCTCCTCTTTTTTCACCGTCATGTTAAATCGGCGGCAGAACTGCTCTGTTTTTTCTGAAAAGCCCGAGGAAAAACGGCTGATACATACCTTTTTTCCCTCATTCTTACCTTTTCCGCCTTTTTCGTCCTTTTCGGCAACTGTAATCTTTTCTGATTTTTCGCCATTTTCACCCTTTTCGGAATGTTCACCCATCGGGGGTTTTTCATCGCCGAAATCCCCGAATTTACCCATAAGGCGGCAGGTGTGGCGGTAGCGGTCAACGTACAGCTCCTTGAGATCGGTCATATCGTACTCAAAATATTCCTTGAACTCAAACTCATTGCGGTATCTTTTCTTATCCTGCACCATGCGGTCATAGCCGCTTACCGCGTAAAGCTTTTCGCTGTCGAAAACAATATATGTATCGTAATACAGCCCCTCGTTGTTCATATCGCATTTCAGGCAGTACAAGAGCTTTTCGGTGTCAACGCCCCTTACGCTTAACGCCTCTTGTACGCCCTCCGTTAATGTATCAAAATATTTCATTCGGTATAATTTCCTCCTGTTTAAGCAATAAGTAAATTTTCCGTATAACTCCTTATACACGGTTCGGCGTTTTTGCGGCAATTTCACCCATTGCTTCAAAACAAAAAGCACAGCCGCAAAACAATACGGCTATGCCCGAAGATCAACGCTTTTTTGGACAGCTTAAATACAACCTTATTAAAGGTTGATAAAGCCTACCTTTTTATTCACCTTTTGCAGAGTCCTGCGCGAAGCGGCGAAGGCTTTTTCGGCCCCCTCCTTCATGCACTTTTCCAGATAAGCCTTATCGGCAATTATCCGTTTATACTCCTCCTGCATAGGCAAAAGCGAATCGGCGACCGCTTCTCCGACGGCAGCCTTAAAATCTCCGTAGCCTTTTCCTTCAAATTCTTTTTCAATTTCTTCAAATGTCTTTTCGGTGACTGCACCGTAGATCGACATAAGATTTTCGATACCTTCCTTGCCCTCGCCTGCCTTGACCTCGCAGCCGCTGTCGGTAACCGCACGCTTGAACTTGCGCAAAATGACGTCACGGTCGTCAAGAATGCTTACTGAAGCGTTGGGGTTTTCGTCGGACTTGGACATCTTCTTGGTTGGATCAGCCAAGGACATTATCTTAGCCACCGACTTTGTGATATAGGGTTCGGGAACGGTAAAGGTCTCGCCGTAAAGATTGTTGAATCTTTCGGCAATGTTTCTTGTGAGCTCCAGATGCTGCTTCTGGTCAATTCCCACAGGCACAACGTCAGCCTGATACAGCAGAATATCGGCCGCCATTAAAACGGGATAAGTAAACAGACCCGCGTTAATGTTTTCGGGGTGCTTCTGGGATTTGTCCTTAAACTGGGTCATGCGGCTTAACTCGCCGAACTGGGTATAGCATGACAGGATCCAGCTTAACTGAGCGTGAGCGGGATTGTGACCCTGGACAAACACTATGGACCTATCGGGATCGATGCCGATAGCAAGCAAAAGCGCATAGCTCTCCGAAATCTGGCGGCGAAGCTTGGCGGGATCCTGTCTTACCGTTATGGCGTGAAGATCGACTATGCTGTAAGCGCAGTCATATTCCTCCTGAAGCTTGTGCCAATTTTTCAAAGCCCCCAGATAGTTTCCCAAATGGGGTGTATTAGTGGGCTGAATACCGCTGAATATGCGTTTTTTTCTTGTTTCTTCCATTATGCTTTTCCTTTACTGATTTATAATAACGACAGCGGTAACGGCACTGTCGGGGGTCGGTAAAATTTTTGCGTATTACATTTCTGCACCTTTTCGTATGATTATTTATATTTTAAAACATCGTCTTTGCCACCTTGGCAAGTATCTCAACGCCCTTTTCTATCTGCTCGTCGGTGGGCGTTGAATAATTCAGTCTGAAGCTGTAGGACACGCCCTTTTCGTTCATCAGAAACGCGTTGCCCGGAACTACGGCCACCTTTTCCGCCACAGCGGCCTTGCAGAAGGCGTTCATATCGCCGCGGGGCAGTGTTCCCCAAAGGAACAGACCGCCCTCCGGCTCGGTAAAAGCTATAGACATTGGCATGCTGAATTTCAGGCTGTTCAGCATCAGGCTGCACTTTCTTTTGTATATCTCACGAAGCTTTTCCAGATGCTCCTCAAAATTCACCTCGGTAACAAAGCGGTAAGCCACCATCTGCGCCCATATATTGGCGTGTACCGTCGAGGTTTGCAGCGCGACCGTCGCCTTTCCTATAATGCTTTTTGCGGCGATCATATATCCCACGCGAAGCCCCGGCGAAAGCACCTTTGAAAAGCTGCCCGCGTAGATAACGTGACCTTTTGTGTCCATCGACTTTATCGTGGGAACGTCTATTCCCGCAAAGCGAAGCTCGCCGTAGGGATTGTCCTCCACGATAAGCACGTTGTATTTATACGCAAGCTCCAAAATAGCCTTGCGGCGTTCAAGAGAGGTGGTTATTCCCGTAGGGTTCTGGAAATTGGGTATTGTATAGATGAAAGCGGTGCGGGGGTTGTCCTTTAGCGCCTTTTCAAGCTTTTCGGGTATCATGCCGTCATCGTCGGTCTCAACACCCACAAGCTTGGCGTTATAGGAACGAAAGGCGTTCAGAGAGCCGATAAAGGATTGATTTTCGCAGATTATCGCCTCGCCCTCGTTGCAGAATATCTTTGCGCAGGTCTCTATCGCCTGCTGCGCGCCGCAGGTTATTATAAGGTCTTCATCGTTTTCGCTGAAATTCCCTTTTTTCGCCATATCCTCCTTAAGCCAATCCCTCAGCTTGGGGTAGCCCTCGGTGATGGAATACTGCAAAGCCGCTATCGGCTCCTCCTGCAAAATATCATTGCTGATACGGCGTATCTCGTCAACGGGAAAGGCTTCGGGTGCGGGATTTCCCGCCGCAAAGCTTATAACGCTCGGATCGGCGGTGGATTTCAATATCTCTCTTATCGCCGACGGCTGTACGCCCGAAATTCTGTAAGAAAAAGCGTTCATTTTTTCCTGTGCTCCTTTCCTGTTGTCCAAATTTCAAATACTAAATAATAATAGCACAATTCGGAACGAAATGCAAGAGGGAAAGATAATTTTTCTTAAAATTTACGGCTTATTGCAATATTGGAAAATTTTTGATAAAATTATTTTAAATCTGTCTAACATTCCGATCTTTTCACCGACTATATGAGTGAAAGCGTTGATCAACTGCTTACGGAGAAACAATCATGAAAAAAAACGAACTGCTGAAAATAATGGACAACGAGCTTATGGATAAGCTGTTCGGCTTTTGCTACGCCAGAACAAGGGACAGCTATGAGGCGCAGGAGCTTTGCTCCGACATAGTTTTTGCGTTGGTAAAGGCGGCCGGCGGCGAGGGCGAGATCGAAAAACCCTATCCCTTTATATGGAGAACGGCAAGAAACGTATATGCCGATTTTTCCGACAGGCGCAGGATTAAATCGGATATGCAGTATGAGGGAAACCCCGAGGACGTGCTGCCGTTTATTACCGATAACACCGACGAAAAAGCCGAAGCAGAGCAGGACAGCGAGCTTCTCGGCGCGGTATACCGCCGAATCGCCTTTCTGACCAAGGAATACCGCGAGGCAATGATAATGTTCTACTTGGAGGGCTTATCCACGGCCGAGATCGCGCTGCGCCGGAACACAAGCGAGGTCAATGTCCGTCAGAGACTGTTTTCGGCAAGAAAGAAAATAAGAAGCGAGGTAGAAACAATGACAACATACGATAACAATAAACCCGTAGCTCTTGACAGGATCGATTATATTATCTGGGGAGACGGAAATCCTCTTTGGGGAGATCCGCGTGATGTACTCAAAAGGCAGTTTTCAAACCATATCCTGTGGCTTTGTCACAACAAGCCCATGAGCGCGGCGGAAATATCGGAGGAGCTGAACGTTCCTACAATGTACGTTGAAGAGGAGCTGGAAATACTTGTAAACGGCGCAAACGGCAAGTACGGATTCCTCCGTCGTCTTGACAGCGGCAAATACGCCCTTAATTTTGTGCTTCTGGATAAGGACGAGATAGAAAAGGCTCAGGGGATATATATCGATCAGCTTCCCACCGTCTGCGAAATAATTTCCGATTTTATCGCGGAGAAAAAGGACGAGTATCTTTCGTTCCCTTATCTGAACAAAAAGAAAGACATTAACCTTATTCTCTGGCAGCAAATAAAGGTATTGATAGAGGCGTTTGCAAGAAATACGTCAAGAATTTTACAGAAAAAATATTTCTCGAAAGAAAATGAGCCCGACCGTCCTTTCACCGTATACGGCTATGTTTATAACGGAAAGAGCTACGACGGCGGCTTGGACGGTATCAGCGCAAATAACCTGTGCGGATATTTTCAGGTCAACTTTGTCAACATTTATACAAGCCGCATTAACCAGCATTTCAGCTGCGGTCATGATGTTGGCAACGATATACAGCTTCAGCTCGCATTGCGCGCCATAAACGGACTTGATATAAATTCTCTTCTCGAAGGGGAAAAGGAGCACGCCGCAAAGGCGGTTGAATGCGGATACCTTTACCGCGAGGGCGAGACGCTCTATACAAAGATACTGATAAGCGATATGAAGGACAGCGACCGCCTGTTCAAGATAAGCAGAAAGCTTGAAAAAGGTTATTTTGAGGCTCAGGCGCAGGAGGCTGCCGAAAATCTTGCCAAACTGATAAAAAAAGCCGTTCCCGATTATCTGCTTGGTGAATGGAGGTACGTTAACAGTCTTGCGGCCTTGCCGCTGATCGATATGACGGTGGAGGAGCTTATTAAAAAAGGAATCCTTACTCCTCCCGAGGACGGAATGGCAGCAGAGGGCTGCTGGGCAGAGGTCAGAAAATAGTAAAATATAATAAAGGGCTGCCGCAAAAGGTTCAGAATACGGCAGCCTCTTGTATTCAACCTCGTAATTTTTTTACATAAATTGAAACAAATTGAAACAAATTTGAAACAAATTTGAAACAAATTTGCAAATAAACACTTGACAACCCTTTCCAACTTTGATATAATATTAAAGCTTGATTGTGTTCACTCACAATCAAATATCCTTGCTCACACACCCTATAAAGTGTGGGCCACAAGTCTAAAAGGAGGTATTTATTATGGCAAAGCTCGGCGAAAAGTACGAGGCAATGGTTGTTTTCTCCCTTAAAAACGGTGAGGAGCAGGTTCAGAACCTTGTTGCCAAGTTCACCGACCTTATCAAGGCAAACGGTGAGCTTGTAAACACTGACGACTGGGGCAAAAGAAAGCTTGCTTACCCTATCAACTACGAGAATGACGGATACTATGTAGTATACACATTCAGCAGCAAGACCGATTTCCCCGCAGAGTTTGAACGTATTGTAAGCATTACGGACGGCGTTCTCCGTTCCATGGTAGTGATCGCAAAGTAAAAAACAGGAGGCTTGCGAGATGTATAACAAGGCAATTTTAATGGGTCGCATTTGCAACGATTTAGAGTTGAAAACCGTTCCCAGCGGCGCAAGTGTTCTGTCGTTCCGCTTGGCTGTGGATCGCTCTTATCAGATAAAGGGCGAGGAAAGAAAAGCGGATTTCTTTAACATTGTCGCTTGGAGAAGCACGGCGGAGTTTATTTCCCGCTACTTTGCAAAGGGCAGAATGATCCTTGTAGAGGGCGAGCTGCAAACCCGTCAGTATATTGACAAGAACGGCTCTACACAGAATATTGTTGAGCTGGTTGTCAATACCGCGCATTTCACAGGTGAAAAAGCTACCAATTCAAATTCAAACTCCAACAATTACGGCGGATATAATCCTCCGCCTCCTGCCAATACGGCAGCAAACGCGGCTGCTCCCGCTATTTCATCGGGAAGCACGAGCGATTTCGTGGAAACAGGTTCCGATGACGACTACCCGTTCTAAACTTAATCTTAATAGGAGGAAATAACAATGGCTGAAAAGCATGACGTTAACAACGAAAAAAGCGCACGTCCCGTTAAGCGTGCAAGAAAAAAGGTTTGCCAGTTCTGTGTTGACAGAGCCGAATTTATCGATTACAAGGACGTAGCTAAGCTTAAGAAGTGCATGACAGAGCGTTCAAAGATTCTGCCCCGCCGTGTAACAGGCTGCTGCGCTTATCACCAGAGAGAGCTTACCGTTGCTATCAAGAGAGCAAGACAGGTTGCTTTGATTCCTTATGTAAGCGACTGATTTTTATTAAGCAAACATTTAAAGCTGTTTCTTTGGAAGCAGCTTTTTTGTTTACCAAGTGTTTGCGGAAGCAACGAAGCGGCGGGGAGCAATCGCACCCACGGCAGAAAAAATTTACGTTTTTTTCTCCAACCCGTCAAACCTTTCCGATTTACAAGCGACTTATAAGTGAAAGCTTTCAAACGAGGTGTTCAGATGAACAATGAAATTTTAACGGAATATGCCGATTATCTGCTGCATATCGCCTTGTACAAAACAGGCAATATCAACGATGCCGAGGACTTGGTGCAGGACACGCTTTTGGCCGCTTTGTCCTGCATAAGCGGAGGGAAAACCGTTGAAAATCCCAAAAGCTGGCTTGCAAGCGTGCTTAACCGCAAGTTTTACGATAATCTGCGCAGAAAATACCGCAAGCCCACCGTTTGCATAGACGTTGTCCGCGAGCAGGCGGCGGAGGATAGTATTTTCGAGAATATCGAGAAAACCGAGGACGCGGAAAAAATCCGCCGCTGCGTGGCAATGCTGACAAAAAATTACCGCGAGGTAATTATAAGGCATTATATGAACGGCGAAAGCGTAAAGGATATTGCAAAGGCTTTGGATATACCCGTAAACACCGTAAAATCAAGGCTTTATACAGGCAGGGAGCATATCGGAAAGGAATTTGACATGGAAAATTACACAAAGCAAAGCTATCAGCCCGAGACCCTTTGGGTAGGCATGACGGGACAATCGGGTCTCAATGACGAGCCATATTCCCTTGTTGGCGACGACAAAATAAAAATGAATCTGCTTATCCTTGCTTACGAAAAGCCCGTAACTATCCCCGAGCTGGCAGGTGCAATCGGTATCCCCACCTCTTATGTAGAACCTATTGTTGAAAAGCTGATACAGGGAGAGCTTATGGGGCGCACCGGTGATAAGGTGTACACGGATTTCGTCATTTATACCGAAAAGGACAATCTGGAAACCTTGGACGATCAGCTCAAAGTTGCCGACGAAAATTACAGAGAGATATGGGAGATAGTGGACAAGGGCTTAAATGAGCTGAGAGAGCAGGATTATTACAAGGCTCAGAGAAAATCGGCGCAGCAAAAATTGGAGAGCCATTTTGTAATAAGAACCGTTCAGAGGTCGGTGGATAAAATAAGAAACGAGGTCTGCGGCGGTCTTGAACCCTTTTCCGAATATCGCCAACGTCCCAACGGCGGAAAATGGTACGCTATCGGCAACCGCTATCCCGACAATTACGATAACTCAAAATCCCGCTTTTTGCCTTACGGTATTAACGGAGAGTGGAGCGGCGGCGTTTTAGATTTCCTCGACACAAAATACCTGTCATTGACGGACTACGATACCGTGCTGTGCAACGCCCATGAGCTTTACAAAAACGGGAGCGGCGCGAAGGGCAAGGAAAGCGCGCTTAAAATGCTTTACTCGATCTACACCGACAACAAAGATGCCTTTTCCGCCTCGGATAAGTGGTGTATCGACAGTATCGATAAGTTTATCGATATTGGATTTTTGTCAAAGGATTCCGGCGGAAAGCTGATCTGCGAAGTACCCGTTATTTCATCAAAGGAAAGGGACAGACACTATGATTTAACGGAAAAATATTGTTCCGAAATATCCGAAAAATTTCACGATGTCTTTCTAACCGTTATGAAGCCCATGAAAATACCCGCTCATGTTAAGTCTTATCTTAAATGGCAAAGATATGACAGATGCTGCAACTATCTGCCTATGGCTATCATATTGATGGCAAGAGAAGACGGATTGTATCTGAACGGGGTTGAAAAACCCGAAGCTGCGGTCTATATGTCATACGAAAAATGAAATTGAGAATTGCCGAGTGCAAGCGAAAGTGCTTATACTAATTCACAGTCATCTTGCAGACAAAATTTTACAGGGTCTGCAAGATGACTGTGAATTATACCCGAAGCACTATTGACCAATTGTTATTTGACACGCAAAACCCGAAAACGGGAAATTCCGAAAAAAACAGAAAAAACGAGGTTAACAGCTAAGAAAACGCATACTGCAAGCGGATTTGCGCGTTTTCAAAACGGTTACAGCGAATTTCGTTCGTAACCGAAGCTGTCAAAAATTTTGAGGGCATTTTGCCCTCTTTTTTGTTTTTTGAGGCTTCGTTAAAATTTTTTAAAATTATCGTTTAAGAACCAT
>JAAVIG010000141.1 GCA_014796735.1 Oscillospiraceae bacterium | reverse complement strand
TCAAAAAGGGATTGGTATAACATCATATATAAGCTGACTATACTTACAGGGTACAAAGCCCTCGGATATATACAGTGCTTTTGCTCTTATGTTTTCGGGGGTTATTTCAAGGCGTATTCTTTTTACGTCCCTGTCCTCTTTTAGAAAAGCTATAAGCTCTCTCCCCAAGCCCTTTCCTCTATACTCGCTCTTTACATACAGCTCGTCCAGCCATAAGGTAGTTCCGCCGCCCTCGGTGGTAAAGGTCACGGCAATTGCCGCATAGCCCGCTTTAACGCCGTTAATTTCAAGAATATAAAGCCTTATAAACGGGTTATTGTTTATTGCCGCTTCAAATGCCTTTTCAAAATTTTCTCTCGGAATCCGATGCGAAACCGCGTCGGAGCTGTAAAAATCCTCTGCCATTTTAATATATTCGTCTTTGTCATCGAGAGTTATTTTTCTTATCATTTTTTCCTGTGCCCTCTATGTTTTTTTGTTTTTTCCTCTATACGTTCACTAAGAAGCTCAACAGCGTTTCTTCTCAGCTCGTTTAAAGCCGCAGCGGGAACCGAAAGTCCCTTGTCAATATCGCAGCATATCCTCCCCGCTTCAAAAACCGTACCGCCCAGCTTGCCTATCCTGTCGGCAACTTCCTTTTCCTCCACGCTTCTGTTAACGGCAGGCTGAGGTATCATTCCCCAAGCCTCGACAGTAATATCCTTACAGTGAGCCTTGCAGCAAACAGGCTTATCTCTCTTTACTTCAACGTTAAAATCAACGGTAAATCTTTTGCAGGGCTGTTTGTAAAGCTCACGTATTTTTTTCAGCGCCTCCGAGGCACCCTCCGAGTCCTCCTTTTGACGTATACCGCTCATATCTGAAAAGCTGCCGTCAAAATACCCTTTGGTAAAGCCGCTTCTTGAAAAAACCGATCGCAAAAGCCCCATATCCGTTTTTTCTCCCCTTAACGCGGCTCTGCACTGTCCTACCGCGGCGGCAACGTACTCGGGACGCTTCATTCTCCCCTCTATCTTAGCGGAAGTCACCCCCGCCTCTTCAAGCCGCTTTAATTCGTCTACAAGCGACAGGTCCTTTAAAGAAAGTACGTTTTCCCTGCTCCCGCAGGTGTAGTTAAGACGGCAGGGCTGTGCGCACAAGCCCCTGTTGCCGCTTCTGCCTCCTATGACCGCGCTTAAAAGACACTGTCCGCTTAAACATACGCATAACGCTCCGTGAACAAAAACCTCGGTCTCTATATCGACCCTTGACGTGATCTCCTTTATTTCCTCAAAGGTCAGCTCTCTTGGCAGTACAACGCGCTTAAACCCGTTTTTTGCGGCAAATTCCGCGCCGCTTGCCGATGTAACCGTCATCTGAGTTGAAGCGTGCAGCCTTAATTCGGGGGCGATCTCCTTTATTACAGCCGCAACGCCGTAATCCTGAACTATAACGCCGTCCGCTTCCGCCTGTGCAGCCTGACGAACCGCCTTTTCCAGCTCCTTCATCTCATCGTCGAACACAAGCGTGTTTATTGCCGTATATACCTTAACTCCGTACCTGTGAGCTTTTCTGACGCCCGCTTTAAGCTCCTCAAAGCCGAAATTTGCGGCGTTTCTTCTGGCAGAAAATGAGGACAGACCCAGATACACCGCGTCCGCCCCCGCGTTCAGCGCCGCTTCAAGGCTTTCGGGAGAGCCGCAGGGCGCAAGTATTTCTAACATATGGTCATCTGAACGTCGCCCGATAACGCAAGCTGCTTTTCAAGGTCGGCGTTTTTGGACTTGATAGCCTCCGCTTCCTCCTGCGCCTGTCGTAACTCCTTCTCCTTATTTTTCACATACATATCGAATGTAGCCTCATAATTTGAAAGAGTGCTTTGCATTGCGGCGTTTGCTTCCTCCTGCTCCTTATTTTTTTCCTCCAGCTCGGCGATCCTCTTATCGCTTTCGGTTTTTATTCCCTCGACCTTATTATCGAACTCGGCTTTTATTGCTTTTATCTTATTGTCACACTCCGCTTTGACGTCGGATATTTCCTTTGCCTGATTTTCGGAAAGCTTTTTGCACTCCTTTTCATGCTCGTCATACACAGCTTCGAGCTCTTTTTCGTAGTCCTCCTCAATACTGCCTATCTGTTTTTCGTACTCCGCCACTCTTAAGCGCAGACGCTCCGCTTCCTCGTTCTTCACCTCGGCTAACTCCTCAAACTGTGATCTTGCCGACTCGGAGGACTGCTTTAATTTATTGTTTTCCGCCCTTAAAGCTTCCGTTTCCTCTTTAAGGCGCTCGTTTTCGTTTTTCATGCTGTCGTCCGCTATTATTGCGGCTTGCTGCTCTATTTTTTTGTCTGCTTCTTCAATTTGTGTTTTTAAGCCGCTTTCCGACTGTCTGACCTGTTCAAGCTCCTTTGCCAGGTTTTCCTTTTCGGTTTTAAGCTGCTCCTTTTTGATACTGTCCTCTGTAATGATGGCGGCCTGCTTTTCCAGCTGCTTGTTGGTTTCCTCTATCTGGATTTTCAAATTGCTCTCGGATTGCCTGCTCTGCTCCAATACCTTTGACAGCTCGTCTTTTTCGCCCTTAAGCTGCCCTACGGTCGCGGTCAAACTGTCCCTTTCCGCCGTAAGCTTTTCGTTTTTCTTTCTTGAAGCCGCCTCCTGTTCCGCCATTTCCTTTTTCAGATCGTCAAGGCGGTCTTTTACATGGCGCAGCTTACGCTCCGCTTCATCGGCGGGAACATATGTCTTTTTAAGACCGTTTTCAATATCGCTTATCATAAGCATAGCCGCTAAGGTGGTGATCTCCGTTTCGCTCATTCCCTTTGCCTTGCGGGCGACAAAATGTATGGTATGTTCAAGCTGTTCAGCTAATTTGATTATCTTTTCGGGGCTTTCATCGGTTTTTAAGCTGTAATCTCTCTGACAAATTCTGACTGTTACCTTTTCCATATGTACTTTTCCTTTCCTGATAAAGGGGAGTATGTTTTTTTACGCTCATAAAATTGCAGTTAAATATATTATATACTATTTTCTGTAATTTTTAAAGGGGTTTTGCAAAAATAATTTTTGTTTTTATGAAATATTAGTGAAGTAATGTTTTTATTTATAAACTTTTTTAATTTTACCCGACAAAATATAAATTCGGATCGTTACACTTACGAGAAAATAAAAAGGAATATTTTGGAGGTAAAGCAAATGAAAAGGGCTTTGATTTTATTGGGAGCCGTTATTTTAACGTTTTTTTCGGGCTGCGGCGATCCGGAAGACCGATACCGGCAGATTACCGATACATCATCAGCCGAGAGCGAAACTTCTTTCCTTTCAAACGGCGCGGTAAAAGAGAATTTTATTTCCGGCAAGCTTACATATACTAACCTGAACAGTGAAAATTCGGTAAATGAAGTAAAAGAGATTTTAACGGGCGCAAACATACCCTCAAAAAATATAGATACCGTTTTTGACTGGGTGACCGACTTTAACGACGCCATGAAAAGCTGCCCCGCTTTTACTCTGGTGGGAGACTTTACGACTATTGATAGAAATACAGTGGATTACGGCGATTATTACCTGATGTCCACCGAGTGGTACAAGAAAAATAAGAAGGATTATGGCGACATACTCTGCCGTATTGCCGCCTTTGAACTGAATAGAGAAAATATTTCGGTTAAAAATCATATTTCCAAGGAAAATTTTAACTGTTGGGACGAAAATAACTCATGGTTATTATCCGACGGAAATATTATATTCGGCGAGGAAGCTTCCGAAGGGAACAAATCATACCGCCCTCACCCGCTTTTGAATTGGGACGACAATACCATATCGGATTACTTTACATTGTTTGACCCTGTGGAAATCAGCGGCGGCTGCGGCGAACAGGAAATGCTTCGGGCGGTAAAGGAACGTTGGAACGGCTTGGGGATTTCTTTCGGCGAAGAAAAATATTCCTTGATTACGTTATGGACGCAGTATGAAAACACCGCGGCCGTTTCTCACGCGGCAACACTTGTTGAAACGGAAAACGGTTATCTGCTGTTTGAAAAAACAAATCCCGAGTCGCCCTACTCCGCGGCAAGGTTCTCAACAATCGACGATGTAAAGCGGTATTTGTACGACATGTTGGAATTGGATTACTCAAAATACGATTCGGAGGTCGGAACGTATATTATTTTACAAAACGATAAACAGATATAGGACGTCGACAGTTAAATTATCCCCTTCCCTCTTTGTCTGCGGTATTCGCTGGGTGAAACACCCTCGTATTTCTTGAATACCATGCCGAAATAATTCCTGTCCTCATACCCCACCGAAAGACCTATTTCCGCAACGCTTTTGTCGGTATTTATAAGCAGTATTTTCGCCTCCGTAATGCGCTTCCTCGCCACATACTCCATAGGGCGCATGCCCGTTTTTGCCTTAAACACCCTGCAAAAATGCTGAAGAGAAACGCCCGACATTTCGGAGAGAAAATTCAGCGTAATACTTTTGACATAGTTTTTGTTTATATAGATTATAGCGGGCTCCACGACGCTTCCCGAGCCCGCCTTTTCCTTTGCGGTGGAAAACATTTCGCCCCGTGCGGCAATAATAAACTCATATAAATAAACGGAAGCCGTTTCTCCCCCTTTTACGGGCTCACCCGCCGCCGTTATTACTCTGCGGAAGATTTTTTCATACTTTGCCGTATCGGTTTCGGCAGAGTAATCAAATTCGGAAAAGCCGAGATTTCTCATAAGCTTGTCGGCATAGCTTCCGTTAAAAACCAGCCAATTCGTTACCCAATTATTTTCCTGCGGATAATATTCGTGAGGTACACCGGGAGCAAGATAAAATATGCTCCCTCTTTTTTGAATATATGAAGCTTCACCCACCTTAAGCATGCCCGTTCCCTCAGAAGTAAAAAGAAACTGGTGAGAGATCAGTCCGTTTTCCCTTTTTACGCTGCACTCGGGATCGCAGATGCCTACTCCCGTAAGGTAAAAAGGCAAAGCTGTCTGTGTTCCGATAATAGGATATATTGCGTTTAACATTGCCGTTACTCCAAACTGTCGATAAGCGACTTTATTTCCTTTTGGGTCTCTGTGACCTCTCTGTAAAATTCGGGAGCGGAAACTCTCATGGCGTTGCTCCCCAAAATAATAAGCTGCTCCAATCCGTCAGAGGTGGCGACTCTTACTCTGTGCCGCTTTCCCAATATACGGGTGGTCTTTTCGATATACATATCCGCCGTTTCGGCTTCCTTGGTATAAACTATGGAAATACCGCCCACCTGTTCCACCTCTCCCTTGTTTCCCTTTACCTTGTAAGCGTCAAATACAAGTATAAGCTCGCATCTGCGGTAGCCCTGATAATTGCACAATATCTGCACAAGCTCATCTCTGGCGTATTCAAGGCTTTCCCTTGCCTTTTCCTTTAACCCATCCCATGCAAAAATGATATTGTAGCCGTCAACCAGAACGTATTCGGGGCCTTTGGGTGCGGGCAGCGCCTTATACGGCTTTTCCTTTGGAGCAGATTTCGGTTTTTCCCTTTCGTTGAAGCGGTTTGGGTCGTTGTTTATCTTGCCGTAGGTGCGCTCAAATATTTCTTTAAGCTCCTTTTCGGTGGCCTTTTGCTGTTTGAAGCTGTTCAGGGCGGTTATTCTGACCTGTTTTTCCGCCTCTTGGAACTCTTTTTCCTTTGTGTCGGCGGTTTTGATGTGCATTAAGCCGGGAGCCTCGTACCACTTTACCGCGTACCCCGCCCCGTGGGAGCAAAATACCGAATCGGCGGAGTTGGCAAGATCGCTGTCACAATCATAGCCGATCTGCTCTATGACCTCCTCCTGATTTACGCAGGGACGGCTGCCTATGGGAAAGCAGTTGAGCCGTCCGCTTCCTTTGGTATACGCGGTAACATCCGCCTGATACCCTCTCAGCTTAGCGGCGGGAGCTTCCCCCTCAATGATCATTATCCCGTCAGTCGTCAGGTCAGGCTCGGTAAATTCCGCTCCCATACGCTGCAAATCGGTCATGGCGTGTCCCGCCGTTTCCTTGGGTATTGTAAGCTCAAAGCGGTACCACGGCTCCAATATAACACTTTGCGCGCTTCTTAAGCCCTGCCTTACCGCCCTGCACGCCGCCTGTCTGAAATCGCCGCCCTCGGTGTGCTTTAAGTGAGCCTTTCCCGCGATCAAGGTTATTTTAACATCGGTAAGAGGTGCGCCTATCAAAACGCCTATATGCACTTTATCGGCGAGATTGGATAAAATTAACCTCTGCCAGCTGCCCGCTAAGGTATCGGGAGGACAGTCGGCGGCGTAGCGTATACCGCTTCCCCGCTCCAGAGGCTCAATAAGCAGATGCACCTCGGCGTAGTGCCGCAAAGGCTCGTAATGCCCCACTCCTATGACCGGAGCGGCAACGGTTTCCTTATACGCGATGCTTCCCTCTCCGAAATCAACGTTCACATTGAACCGCTGCGCAATAACGCTTTTCAATATTTCAAGCTGTATTTCCCCCATTAACTGCAAGTGTATTTCTCCCGAATTCCATTTTACCTTTAGCTGCGGATCCTCCTGCTCTAACTTTTTCAGCATTTCATATCCCGTAAAGTCGTCTATCTCGGGCGGAAGTATTACCCTGTACGAAAATAAAGGCTCCAGCAAGGGCAAAGGCGCGTCACAGGCAATTCCCAATCCTTTTCCCGCGTACGCGGAGGACAGACCCGTAACGGCACAGACTGTGCCCGCGGGCACTTCATCGGCTGTATTAAATTTATTTCCCGAATAAATACGTATACCTGTGATCTTTTCGGCTTCCTCCCCCTCGCCTATCTGCATACGTGCCTTTAAAACGCCCCCCGTTACCTTTAAATGAGTCAGACGGTTTCCCTGCTCGTCCTGAGTTATTTTAAATACCCGTGCGGAAAAATCGCTGTCGTATCTCGGAGCCGCCGTATATAAAGAAAAACAGCTTAAAAACCTTTCGGTACCCTCCAGCTTTAACGCGGAGCCGAAAAAACAAGGAAACAAGTTTCTTTTTTGTATCGCCCTCACAACATTTTCTGCGGAAAGCCTTCCTTTTTCAAGAAATTCGGTCATTAAGGCTTCGTCACACAGTGCGATGGCTTCTCCCAAATCTGCGTCCTCAATATCTCCGCCTTGAGCCCTTGAAAAATCCGTTATTTTGCCGTCAAGCTTTCGGTTAAGCTCCGAAATCAGCTCCTCCTTGGATTTATTTGCAATATCCGTTTTGTTTACAAAAACAAAGGTCGGGATATGATAGCTTTTCAGCAGCTCCCACAGAGTCTCGGTATGATTCTGCACCCCGTCCGAGCCGCTTATCAGAAGCACCGCATAATCAAGCACCTGCAATACCCGCTCTGTCTCGGAGGAAAAATCCACATGCCCGGGAGTATCCAAAAGGGTGTACATATCATTGCCGTATGACAGAACCGCCTGCTTTGAAAATATGGTTATGCCCCTGCTGCGTTCAAGAGCGTGAGTATCCAAAAAAGCGTCCTTACGGTCTACTCGTCCCAATTTTCGGATAGTGCCCGTATGATACAGAAGTGCTTCGGTGAGAGTGGTCTTTCCCGCGTCAACATGGGCTAAAATTCCCACCGAGAGACGTTTTATTGAGTTTACTTCCATATTCTTCTTTTTCCTTGCTTTATCTTTTTATTTTGATAATAATTACGATAATAGTTACAATTGCTAAAATAATAATAGCAAAAACCAATATAATACCGTAATCCACAGTGCCGCAGCTGTCGTTATTATCGGCTTCGGGCGCGGTAGTTTCGAACTTTGCATTTAAGGTGTCCGAAACGGTTTCGATTGGCGTAACAGGCGGTGTTGATTCCGCCTCGGTAACTCTTTCGGTTTCTTCCGCCTCTTCCGTTTCCTCAGCGGCTTCCGTCTGCGTTTCTTCCTCCGTTACGGGAGTTATATTTTCCATAAAATCCGCTACCGTATCGTTCCCCACTAAGCTGCGGTA
>JAAVIG010000140.1 GCA_014796735.1 Oscillospiraceae bacterium | reverse complement strand
TATACTATTATCCAATTAAAAACTTGAAAAAATGGTTTTAATTGGATAATAGTGCTTTGGGTGTAATATCCATTTAAACTTTGATTTTATATTGTGTTTAAATGGATATTAGTATTAAAAAGGGATTGCACCCAAAGCACTAATCCCACAGTTTTAAAAGGGATTAGTATTAAATTTGATACGAAACTATTCAGCGTACTGTACCGTCATATCGTCGGGACTTATACCGAAAACGCTGTGGTAATATTCGTCCATATCGATAAGATAGTAATAACCCGAGCCCTCAGCTATAAATCCGATCTGATTGCCCGAATATTTGTAAAAACTTATCTCGCTTTCATAACTGTCGGAGTTTTTCATTCCCATTATGCGGTAACGGTTCAATCCGCGAAGAATATCGCTGTTAGGGTAATTTCTGCCGCCGGTAACTGTGTTGGACGGGATCGTTAAGACCACAAGGGCGGAATCAAAGCTGTAGCCCTCCGCAAAATCTATCTGCAATGCTTTTCCTTTGATATAGCTGTCAAAGCTGCCGCTTATTTCGGATATATAAACGCTGCTGTCGGCGTTTAAAGCTCCGTCAATGTAAATTTCCGCCTTGTAATAATTTCCGCTGTTGAAGCTGTCCAATTGTGCATTGTTTATTTTATGCGAGCCGCCTACGTCAAGGGTTGGAGCCGAGGGGACGGTAGTGGTTGTCTGCGGTCTGTCTGACTCGGGCGGGACGGTAACCGGACTTTCCGTGCTGCTTGTTTCGGTGGCGCCGTCCAAATTATTTTGTGTGGTATTTTCATTGTCGGTCGCCGCAGTTGTTTCACTGACCGACGTTTCGCTGCTCTCACTGACGTTTGGATCATCTTCGGGCGGCAATGCGCTGTCGGGATCGTCATTGTTGGGATTATCCGGAGTGTTGTTTTCCGTATCGGACGGATCTGTTTTATTATCCGTATCGTCTTTGCCGTTTCCGTCCGTGTTGTCCAATCCCATAAGCTTTAAAATATATCCGCTTATGTCGGAATTGAGTTTTTCAACAGCGGCAGCCTCGGCGTCAGATCTGTTGTATTCCTTATCATGTGTATAATCTGAAAAATCGGCGTATTCACCCTCTGAAAGGGCAGGCATTTCTCTGAACAGTATATCCGAAGGCGTTGTCAGCGTAACTATCGCCGCAACGACATTGGGAACGGAAAGGGTAAACTGTTTTTGACCGTTTTCCGTTTTCATGTCTACGGCAGCGGTAAGGGCGGGATTCTTTTCCGAGGTAATTAACGCCTTTCCTTGGAAAAGCTCATCTGTAACGGCAAATTCGGAATAGTTAACGGTATAGGTATTATCGCCGTAAGATACCGAAAGCTTGCCCCCGTGAATGTTTTTGTCGGTTTTGCTTGATTCGTCATCGCATGTTACCGTTATTTCGTTGCTGCCATTTTTATAATAAAGGTGAGTTAAACTGCCTTTATCTGTCGGAATTTCAAAGAGCTTAAAAAAAGCCTGTGAATTCGTTTCTGCGTCTTCAGACTGTTCGGAAAATGTAATAACCGTATCTCTGCCGATAATGGCATTGTTTTTGATATAAACGGTCATGTCAATGGCAGGATAATCGGCTTGCGTACCGTCAATTATCGTGTTGAGCCTGTCAAGCTCCTCCTTTATTTTTTCATCGGTAAGCAGTTCTTCTTTATTCTCATATCCCATTCGGTTACAGAGCATTTGCGCCGTTTTATCGTTTTCGATCAGATTGTCTATTAAAGCCTTTTCGATCTTGGCTGTTTGTATCCCGTCAAGGCGTATTACATATTTATCGGCGGTATACACTGTTTCGTTTATCGTAAACTCCTGATCCTTTACTATTTCGGGTTCTCCGATAAGCTCAAAATAACTTTTAGAGGTTTTACTCAGCACTTCGCCGAAAGCTTTTACGTACTCCGACGGATCGGCAGCTTTTGCAGCGTCAGATACTTCAAAGTATGCGTAAATATCGGAAATAGTCGGGAACAGCACAAGCGCGCTTTTCTTTTCCCTGTCGATCCAGCCTTCGGCGTTTATGTTTGTTCCTTCCGACACGATATACAGCATATTGTAAATTTCGCTGCCCTGTGCCGCCGTATCAAGACGCAGATAAATGTTTGACAGATCAATATCGGTTATATCCGCCGTACTGCCTAAGGGAGAGGTTATATTAGTCTCCAGCAGTACCGAAGCAAGGTTTTTGCTTTTTTCTTCCGCGCTTGCGGTATGATTCAGCAAAGACTTGTAAATTCCGTCGAAATATTTTTCTTCCGCTTTTCGGTATGAAAGGGTATTAAAGAAAATAAAAAATACAACAGCCGCCGCAATTAAAAGCAATATAACAGGTATTATAATAACAAGGGGATTAAATTTCTTTTTTACCTTTGCGGGAGTAAAACGGCTTACGTAAACAGGCTTACGATAATCGGAAAAGCTTTCCCGTTTGGGCTCGGTGGGTTGTTCATATGTGCTGCGAGGTTCGTACGCGCTGTTCGGCTCATATGTGTTGTATTGTTCTCGGCTGTTATGATCGCTTTGCCGAGAGGGTTCGGTATACTGTTGTTGGTACTGTCCCTGCTGCGCCTGCTCTAAAACCTGTTTGAACTGTTCTTTAGTCTGAGGGAGGGCGTATTCTTTGCTTGGCTTGCCGGTATTGTTTATGCCTTCAATTCGGCTGTCGGACTGTATGTTATTGTTTTGATCCATATTTTCCTCCGGGCTGATAAGTAAAGTATTGATCTTCGATCAATGCACTGGTCGGGTCGAAGATTGTCATAAAATACGTTTAATTATAAGTATTATATCATTTGTCAGGCGTAAATGCAAGGCTTTAAAGGAAATTTCATATTATCGCTATACTGAAAATAACGCCGCACAAAGTCCTGATACAGTCTTTGTGCGGCGTTAATATATAAATTATTTTTTTACAAATGCTGCTATCTTTTCTCTTACCTCATTTTCGTTTAATAACAGATCGTTTATTTTATGGTGATATAAGTGCCGTTCCAAGCCCAATATATGTTCGTTTGCGTCCGAGAACTCATACTGCTTTTGAAAAAGCTTCAAAAAATCGGGATAATCCTGTTTATTTCCGTATACGCCTATGATATAAAGCTTTTTTGTAAATTCCTCATACAGGCTTTCGTTGCGCATGAAAAAGTCCTGACTTCGTTCGTTAAGAATAAAGTACAGCGCGGAAGGATTCCCGCAGTACATCGGAACAATGAAGAATACTTTATCCGCGCAAGAGCTTTTTTCAAGAAGAGAGTATATTTCATCGTTATATATGCATTTTTCGGTCATACATTCATAATTGCAGTTGGCGCAAGGCTGAAGTTCAAGCTCTCTCATATTGAAGCACAAATCGTTTTCGGAGGAAATATACCTTGCGATAGTATCGCAATTTCCGTCTTTTCTGGCACTGAAGCTGACTATAATGTTCAAAGCCGATCCCTTTCTTTATAAATAACTGTCCTTAATAAACATTTTCATGATTTTTGTAACAATATCCGAGGGCTTTTCATAAAACCTTTCCCGCATAAGCTTTGCCTGCTCGTAATCCGGAGCGTAGATTCTCATATCCAATAAATTATCCCCGTTAAGCTCATTTAAAAATTTAACGGTAAGATAACACGGCCCGTTATAATCGGTTCTTTCTATCCTGCAAATTATCGAACGTTCCAGATCGGCCATTTTAAGCAGATATTTTCCGTACTCAACGCTTTTTTCCCTTACCGATAGGGGAATACGGTTAAAAAATTCGTCTGTTAAGGTTTTGCCCGTGGGGAGCAGGGAATAGATTTTCTCGTTTTTCTTGTCAGCGGCTTTGATCAACTCTTTTTCTCGCGAGATACTCAACGCCTCAAAAAAGTCCAAGGAATTTACCGCTTCGATCTCGTCCGTAATATCCGCCAATTGCTCCTCAGACAGCTCACCCAATTGATCAAGGAGATAACAAAGATATATCTGTATCGTAAGCTTGTCGTCAATTATTATTTTCGGAGACTGAAACATCTTTATGACCATGCCTTTCCTCTTGAGGAGCGTTTGTGCCGAGGCGATATATCGAGGCACAAATGCGACGGGTTTGAAAGAACCCATTTTTTTAAGTTCTTTCAAACTTGTTCCTCCCTTTGATTTGTAAAGTCAACTATACAAGAAATGACATTAAAGCAACGTTTAAAGCGGCTTCAACGCAGGGGACTGCTCTCGGTACTATACAGGGGTCGTGTCTGCCCTTTATTTCCATTACCGCGTTTTCTTTTTTAACAAAGTTAACGGTATTTTGTGGGCGTGCGATTGAGGGGGTGGGCTTTATTGCGGCTCTGAAAATAATGGGCATACCGTTTGATATACCGCCTAAAATTCCTCCCGAATTATTGGTCTTTGTTTTGACCTCGCCGTTTTCGATGTAAAAATCATCGTTATTTTCACTGCCGAAAATCGCGGCGGCTTCAAAGCCGATCCCGAACTCAATACCTTTAACGGCGGGAATACCGAAAACAAGCTGTGAAACGCGGTTTTCTATTCCGTCGTATATCGGAGAGCCTATTCCGGCGGGAAGGCCCACCGCGCAGCACTCTATTATGCCGCCTGCCGAATTTAAATCTTTTCTCGCCCTGTCTATCACGCTTCTCATTTTTGTATCGGCGTTTTCGTCAAGCACGGGAAGATACTTGGTTTTAACCGTTTTGAGCTGCTCCCTTGTGACATTCACGGGGTCAAAGGGGGTGTCCTTTTCACCTGCTATCGAATAAATATGTGCGGCGGTGGTTATACCTCTTTTTTCAAGCATTTGTTCGCATACCGCTCCCGCAAAAACAAGGGGCGCGGTAAGTCTTCCCGAAAAATGTCCGCCGCCTCTGGGATCGTTAGAGCCGTTATATCTTAAAAAGGCGGTGTAATCGGCATGCCCCGGTCTTGCTAACTCCGAAATGCTTTTGTAATCCGCGGAATGCTGGTCTTTGTTTTTTATTACGGCGCAGAGGGCTTCTCCCGTGGTTTTTTCGTTATAAAAGCCGCTTATTATCTCGGGTGTGTCCGTTTCGCTGCGCATTGTGCTGGTGCCGTCCTTTTTCGGAGCGCGGCGCGCCATAAATTCGTATATTCTTTCAAGGTCAAGCTCTTCTCCCGCGGGAAGATTGTCAATGACCGCTCCT
Source organism: Oscillospiraceae bacterium (assembly GCA_014796735.1). GTDB lineage: Bacteria > Bacillota > Clostridia > Oscillospirales > Ruminococcaceae > Ruminiclostridium_E. Next base: position 1,131 of record JAAVIG010000140.1, on the reverse strand, counting down.
ATCGCGGGGCCGTGAGATTCTCCGAAAATTGAAAGCGATATATTGCCGAGAGTTAAAGTAGATGACATTTTGTTTTTCCTTTCGGTTTAAAGTTAAGCTTCGTTAACGATCCCGCCAAGTGAAATAAAATCCTCAAAGAAATTCGGATAAGACTTGCTTACACATTCCGCGCCGTTTATTGTTACAGGCTCTGTGGAACGGGTCGAAGCAATTGCCAAGGACATGGGTATGCGGTGGTCTACATGGGAATCGCAAATCCCGCCGTGAATTTTGTCAACGCCCTCTATAACCAAGCTGTCGCTGTTTTCTGTAACCCTTGCGCCAAGCTTGTTAAGCTCCGCCGCCGTTACTGCCAATCTGTCACATTCCTTTAATCTGAGTCTGCCGCAGTTGGTTATATGAGAGGTGCCCTTTGAAAAGGCGGCTAAAACCGTAAGAATAGGAACCAAGTCGGGTATCTGTGACGCGTCAACATCAAAGGCGTTTCCGTCAGCGTTTTTGACAATATCGATAATTGCCTTGTCGCCCTGCAAGCTGTTCATGTTAAGTCCCTCTATCGTAATTTCCGAACCCAGCGCGTTTGCCACAACGAAAAAAGCTGCCTGCGACATATCCGCTTCGATCGCGGTGTTTTGGGGAGTATAGCTTTGATTTCCCTTAACAAAGTAGCCGTAATCCGTTTCCTCAATTTCAATCCCAAATTTGTTCAATTCCGCTATGGTTATATCAACATAGGGTTTTGACTGCAAGGGCGAGGTAATAATAATCCTGCTGTCACCGTTCAGCAATGGCAAAGCGAATAACAGCCCGCTTATAAACTGGGAGGAAATATCTCCCGCAAGGCTGTAATCTCCCGCTTGAAGACGTCCCGAAATCTGATATGGCATTGCTTTGGTTTTAAATATTATACCATTTTTTGTAAGCTCTGTAAAGTACGGAGTGATAGGTCTTTCGGGAAGCTTTGCTCTGCCGTGAAATTCCGCTTCACAGCCCAAAGCGGCGGCGACGGGTATCAGAAATCTGAGGGTAGAGCCGCTTTCAAAGCAATCGGCAATTGCGTTTTCGGAGGGCGTTTGTATTCCCTCAACGACAGTTATATCGCCCTCTTTGGTTATTTTCGCGCCGAAAGCG
>JAAVIG010000139.1 GCA_014796735.1 Oscillospiraceae bacterium | reverse complement strand
TTCTTTTCTCTCAGCTTGCGTAATTTGTTTAACATAGCTTTTAAGCCCTCCTAAATAGTTTTATGCTCTCCTACAAGCATTTTTATTTTATGGCATTATTATAGCACATGATGATGTAAAAATCAACTGTTTTTTAAAAGTTTTTATACATTTTGCCAAGTTTGTGTAAAATGTATGAAAGTTAAGTTTCACTTTGATAAAACTTTAAAAAATTGTTTGATAATGTAACCCAAAAATGTAACTGCACTGCAAATTAAAGATTACCTCATGCCAAGATACTGCTCAAACTCCTTGCGGTCATGACAGCGTGTCTTTGCGATCTCCTCCGTGATCTTGCCGCTTCTTACCAGCGAAGCCAGATGCTGATCCAAAGTAAACATGCCGTCCGCTTTGCCCGTAGCAATAGTATTGGGTATCTGGAATATCTTACCCTCACGGATAAGCGCGGATACCGCGTCTGTGCCCTTAAGCAGCTCCAACGCCGCAACACGTCCCTTTTTGTCCGCCGTGGGTACAAGAGTCTGCGAAACTATTCCTACAAGCACGTTACTGAGCTGTGAACGGATCTGTCCCTGTGAGTGAGCGGGATATACGTCAACTATACGGTCAAGAGTTTCCGCCGCTCCCGTTGTATGCAGCGTGGAAAGAACAAGGTGTCCTGTTTCGGCGGCGGTTACGGCGGCGTTGATAGTCTCAAAGTCACGCATTTCTCCTACCAGTATAACGTCGGGGTCTTCACGGAGCGAGGAGCGCAGCGCCTTGGAAAAGCTTTCAATATCCACGTTTACCTCGCGCTGTGTGATCATTGACTGTTTATGATTATGCACGTACTCTATAGGGTCTTCTATGGTGATAATGTGACAGTTTCTCTGACGGTTGATGTAATCGATCATCGCCGCAAGGGTGGTAGACTTGCCCGAACCGGTAGGACCGGTGACCAATACCATTCCTCTGGGTCTTAAGGCAAATTCTCCCAAAAGCGCAGGCAAGCCCAAGTCCTTTAAGGTAGGGATCTCGTTCAGCAAAAGACGGAGAGCTACCGCGTGATAACCGCGCTGACGGTAAACGTTAACTCTGTGTCTTTGTCCCGCCGTGGAAACATAGGAAAAGTCGGCGTCCAGACCCTGCTGTATGATCTGCTTATGCTTAACGGTGGTGATCTGATTGATTATGCTGACGATAAGAGGCTCAGTCATATCGGGATATTTTGCGAATTTCTTTATATCACCGTTTATGCGGACAATGGGAGGCAGTCCAACGGTGAAATGTACGTCCGAGGCTTTTATTGCTCTTGCTTCGTCGAGAATTTCATTGATATCGATTGCCATAATTTTTTTCCTTTCAATTATTATACCGAGTATGTTGCCTTAACAAGTTCGTCCAGCGAGGTCTCGCCCGCCAATACCATATCCGTAACGTTTTCACGCAGCAGCTTTGTGCCGTGCGTTCTGGCAAGGTTGGCTATTTCCTCCTGACTTGCGTTTTTGGAAATAAGCTCCTTAATATCATTGCCCGTAACGATTATTTCATGTATAGCGGTACGTCCGTGATAGCCCGTTCCTCCGCACTCGCGGCAGCCGCCCAGTCTGGGCGTGTATATAACGGTTCTTTCGGTCTTGCCCACCAGTCTCAGATCGGCGGGATCGTTCAGGATAAGCTTTTCTTTACAGTGAGGACACAGCAGCTTTACAAGTCTCTGCGCTATAACTCCGATAAGCGAGGAAGCGACCATGTAAGGCGCAACGCCCATATCTACCAGACGCATGATAGTACCCGCTGCGTCGTTGGTATGGAGGGTAGAAAGTACAAGGTGTCCCGTAATGGCGGCTCTTATCGCAATATCCGCCGTTTCACCGTCACGTATCTCACCGAGCATTATAACGTCGGGGTCCTGACGCAATATTGAACGAAGGGCGGCCGCAAAGGTCATACCCGCCTTGTCGTTTATCTGCACCTGATTTATGCCGTCCATTTTCTTTTCTACAGGGTCTTCAACGGTTACTATATTTACCGTCGGCTTTGACAGCTCGCCCAGTGCGGCGTACAGCGTGGTGGATTTACCCGAACCGGTAGGCCCCGTAACCAGCATAACTCCATGAGGACAGCGTATAATACTCTTGAACATTTCGTAGTTGTAGTCCGTCATACCAAGGTCGGTGATCTTTCTTGCCTTTTCGTCGGCGGTGGAAAGCAGACGGATAACCACCTTTTCACCGTAAACGGTGGGAATGGAGCTGACACGAAGGTCAAGATTTACTCCGTCGATATTTACTCCGTAACGTCCGTCAAGAGGTATTCTCTTTTCGGCGATATTCATTCCGGCAAGTATCTTGATACGGGTCACAAGCGCGTTATGTACATTTGGCTTGACCGACATCTGCTCAACAAGGTCGCCGTCCTGACGGAAGCGTATTCTTGTTTTGGTCTTAAAGGGCTCGATATGAATATCCGAAGCGTTTTTGCGGAAAGCATTTTCCACAAGGGTATTTACTAACTTTACAACAGGGGCGTTGTCTATACGCTCGTCCGCGTTTTCCAGCTCCGCCTGCATCAACGCCTCGTTAGCGTCGTACTCCTTGTTGATGTCGTTCATCATGTCGCTTACGGTGTTCTGAGAGTAAGCGCGGTCGATAGCGTCAACGATAGCGGATTTGGTGGCAAGCATCGGGTAAATTTCCATGCCCGAGGTTATCTTCAATTCCTCAAAGATGTAGAAGTTAACGGGGTCATTGGTTGCCACATACAGTCGTCCGCCCTGAGTTTTATAGCCTATTACCGTATTTTTTCTGGCAATGTCCTCGGGTATCTTCTTTACCGCGTCAATATCGATTTTTGAGGTAACAAGATCGATATAAGGCACCTTAAGTCTTGCCGAAAGAGCGTGAACCACCTGCGTTTCGCTGACGTAGCCCAATTTCAGCAGGATCTCGCCGATCTTTTCTCCGACAAAATCGGTTTTTTGCTTAACTAAGGCGTCGTTAAGCTGTACATCGGTAATATAGCCCGATTCAACTAGCAATTGTCCTATGGGTACACTTTTCATATTGGTTTAATTCCTTTCAAAATGTGAAATTATCCGCGAAAAATTATATGTCAATATTTATAACGTATCGGATCTGTTCCTCGGTCATTCCGCTAAGCCGCATTTTATCTATCATTTCTTTTTTTGCCTTTTCTTCACCCTCCGCGAGACCTTTTGCATGACCTTTTTCCATTCCCTCCGCCATGCCTGTTCTTTTGGCGTAACCTAACGCCGAAACTCGGTCGTGAAGCCATTTTTCTCTTGATCTTGCGATTTCCTTGGTTTTTTCGTCCTCGCTCATTTCATGAAGCTTTATAACCGCTTTTCTGATCGCGGGTTTCTGTGTCTTTTCAAGCAGAGCGAATTTTGAGTAAGGCTCACTGCACTTGAATAAATTGAAATTCAAAATATTTATCGATATGGTTTGCTTTAATTCTATATAATCTTCACCCGATTTCAATTCATCGGCAAAGTTTTTTGTCCAATAAAACAGCGATCTGTCCTTAAAATTCCCCTCATTGTGAAGCTGAAGCTCAATATTGGCTATTTTGTCGTTAATATTGGTTCTATATCCAATTTTACGGAAAGAACTTCTTGCATATTATTTCTCCTTTTAAAAAAATCCTCTTGCCTTTTTGCCGCAAAAATGTTAAAATAAACATATAAAATACATACAAAGGCGGATTTTACAATGGATATATTTCTTAATGCAATGTCTGCGGTTTTGATTTTTATTCTGGGAAGCGTTATAGGCAGTTTTTTAAACGTTCTCGCCTACCGTATACCCAAAAAGGAATCAATAGTAAAAGGGCGCTCACACTGCACACAGTGCGGAAAGCAGATCAGAAATTACGATCTTATCCCGATAGTAAGCTGGTTTTTGCTGGGCGGACGCTGCCGTTACTGCAAAAAGCGCATTTCGTCAAGGTATATGATAGTTGAGCTTCTGACTGCTCTTTCTTACCTGACGGCTTACCTTGTGCTTGGCCCTACCGTTGATCTGATCTATGCCCTTTTGCTGTTCCCCGTGCTTATCACCTTGAGCCTCTGGGATATTGACCGAAAGGAGATTCCCTACACCTGCAGCATTCTTATCGCACTAATGGGCGTTGTTTCGATCTTCACCTCACAGATCCCGTGGTACGAGCATCTTATCGGCGCGGTGATCATTGCCGTGCCCTTCGGTATCCTTTGCTTTTTAGGAGCGATGGGCGGCGGCGACGTTCAGTTAATGGCGGCGGCAGGCCTGCTGCTGGGTTGGAGCATTGTGCCGTCGGCGTTGATAGGTATCGTTATAGGTGCAGCATTTGGCGTATTTGTTAAAATCGTAACAAAAAGCAATCTGATCGTGTTCGGTCCGTTCCTGTCAATGGGGATTTTTGCGGGGTATCTTTGGGGAGAGGCGATCATAAACGCTTATCTGGGGCTTATTAGATAAGAGAAAAAAATATTTATAAACGGGGGATTTTAACCCCCGTTTATTTTTTTCGTATTAAGGCGCAGCGGCAGTTGTCATGGTGTAATACGCGTCAATATCTCTTACGACATAGAGTATAACCACATTGTCATTGTAATATTTACCGTTATCGTTTTGTGCTGATACTATTTGCTTCACACCATTAACGGTGTCAACCTTGTTGATTGTTCCCGACACCGATGACATAGTCGCAGCCCCATTCAGCATTTTAAATGACAGTGATTTCACCTGATTTGTTGGCTCAAAAGTCAGAATTTTTTCGTTGGGGTCACTGCTGAATGTGTTTCCCTTTCTTCTAAACATCTGAGTGCTTACTGTCAGATAATTTACGCCGTCTGCGCTGCCGTCCGGCAAAGTGCCGGAAACCGCTTCAAACGCCACCTGTATACTGTAATTGTTATTGCCTGCAATGCCGTTGCTGTAAAATTCGTCGTTGAAAGCGCTGAACCAGCCGAATTCGTCTCCGTTAAGACCGCTTCTTACCGGGGATTCCCATGTACGATTACGGCCGCCGCCGTCACGAAACTCCAACAAATTTAAAAAGGTTCTTCCGGGAGTGGCTTCACCGTCGGATTTTAATATAATCGGAACCGTACCCGTTTCACCGCCCCACCATGTGTAGTCTATGTCGGTCACATCACCGAAATCAAACAGTCTGAAATCTTTGTTGTAATTTTGCATAACACCTAAGGCTCTGAGCTGATAACCTTCGCTTGCCTTATATTTATCTGAAAGATCTACCCATGCATTCATGATCTTATTTTGAGCATCAAGCATATATGCGGTATCGTCAGAATCACTCCAATCGGCGTTGGTATCGGGAAATATGATAATGCTGACAGCCTCAGCTTTTTCCATAGACCCTCTTATATACTCATTGACGGTATCACACATGGTATCCATATGCGCGTTGCCTTTAATAGAATTCATCAAATTATTTACGGGCGTAAGCATTCCCATAGCGCAAGCAAGCAAAATGGACGTTATAATAAGAACGACCAATATTTCGACCAGGGTAAGACCTTTTTTGTTAAGCAGCCGTTTCAGTCTTTTTTTCATAATATGATACCTCGTACGTTAAGGAACAGGCGTAAATTTTCCTGCTCCGTCTTTTTGAAATTGAGCCGAATTTCCGGAACCCGAACCTGTATAGAAGTTCTTCGCACATACATAATTATTGTCGTAATCGTCGCTTTCAACTACAAATGTAAACGTGGATTCAACATATCCCGCTCCGTTAGGTTCAATTCTGACAACATTATCGGATACGGCCATAGTACCCGGTGAATAAATGCCACTGTCGTTATTTCCTGCATTAGTCTCGGAAACAAGCGTTATCTTGCTTGCGGTTGACGGCAATGTTACCTTTATGGCCAACAGCTTTGAAGCGGATAACACATTGGTAGATACCTTCATGGTCACCGTTTTGGTTCCGTTTCCATTGTCCGCACACGGCGTTATTTCGGTAATAGTTATATACCCGGACGTGCCGGACTCAACGTCTGCGGCACCGTAAACCAAGTCTGATCCGGCCGGAGCAGGACTTCCAACAACCACGCCTTTGGCAATATCCTTAAATTTCTGATAATTGTCATAATCGTAATCCAAAGCGTCAAGCTCGGCGTCGTAACCGTCGTTATATATCTTTTTTGCTTTCATGCCGTCGCTGCCGTCTCCCGGTATCGCATCAATAACAGTGGTAACGCCGCCCAAATCCTGTACGAATTCTATTTTCTGAGTTTGCGCTTCGGCTGTAGCAGGAGCCTTCACAAGCTGATCGACCTGCTGATCAAGCTCTCTTTCCATATACATATTGTTATTTCGCGTCTTGATTGTAACGTTTAAGATCATCATAAGCAGAAGCGACATTATGGCAAGCACGGCCATAGCCACTACACACTCTACAAGCGTAAAGCCTTTTTTGCTTTTAAATTTTTTCATTTGTGCCGCTCCTTTTCTTATTTATAGCCGATCGTTGGTGATGCTCCGGTAGACGGTTTAATAATTACCGAGTCTAAATCGTCACCGCTCGGCGTGCCGCCGCTTGCGATGCTCATGAGTTTTTTTACAATATCGGTTTTCTTTGTTAAACCGTATAAATCCTTATAGTCATAGGGCGTTAAATATGCCAGCACTCCGCCGAAATTCGAATAATTATAGCTTCCTACGATCATTCCTCCGAGGAACTGGACTACACTGTTTCCTCCGCCTTCCAAATTAACGTTGAATTTGGTGTTGGGAGCATATATATACCCATGAAAAATTTGTGTATACATATCAATTATATCCGTACTGCTGTTTGAAACAAAGTAAATGTTGTTATGAAAATCCGGTATTCCGGCGCCGGATTTTATAATTGCTGTAGGCTGACCGGACGGCTGAGCCGGAGCAGTGGTATCGATATAACTTTCTATCAGCGGTAGTACTGATGTACCAAATGAATTAAATACCATTCTTTTTGTCGAAACCAAATCATTATAATCGACACAGCCGCACATTTCAACAGCCAAATTTGCATGACCGACAAAAAGGAACGGACTTGCCATATATTTTGTTCCCTCCGGAAGAATAAAGATAACCGGATAATCACCTTTAATAAGAACATTTACATGCTGCGTTCCGGAGAATCCGTCTGTCCCGCCTTCCGCACCAAATGAAAAATAACTCTTCGAGCCCTTGTCAAGCAAAATGTAGAGTTCTTTTCCATTATCGCGCTTTGGTCCCGTATCGATTACAATATAACCTAAACCACCGCCATTGGTCCAATAATCCGAATATGTTCCTATATTGGCACTGGACCAGCCTTGTAAAGCACAGCTTTCGTTTATATAGCAAATCGCCGTGCCCGAACCGTACTTACCGGATAAATAGGTATGCTTTTGATTTAGCACCGCGGACGTACCGTCAGCGTTCCAAGCCGAACCGTTTATCCAATCCGGTTCATCATCGGGATCGTCATCGGGGGTCCAAGTGTCGGATGCCTTACCCGGTACAATAGCATTTTTTATATTATAGGTCGAATAATCAGCACTAACGTTTTCTACATAGTCGGTAAAGGTTTTAACAAAATATTTCTCTGCCGCCCACTCGCCGTATTTTTGTTTTCCGGTAGAATTGGATATATACGCCGATACTACATCTGCGTCACCAAAAGGTGTTCCTATTGAAGTATTCTTTGTAAATTCCGCTTCCCAATCACGGCTCGACGGTGTTTTTTCAATGATATTTCCGCCATACTCGCAGCTCGCAACAGCATTGGTAAAACCGTCAATTATAACATCTCCCTTTACCTTTATCGTACCTTGCCCTATGTTTCCCTTTAAAGTCACGTTTCCGTTGATAAAGAAGGTTGCACCGGTAGTACCGGCATTTATGGTACAGTCACCGTCTATATAGAATGTTGCACCGGATTGATTTTGAGTGATAATAACATCACCTAAAACATACACTTGATTTACAGTTAACATACCGCTGGTTTCAAGATTCCCGCCGACATAAATTTTGTCGCAGACGATCGGGTTGCCCCAACCTTGGTTATAAAAGTTTTCGGCAACCACTATTTCTTTTGTGGGTTCGTTTAATTTTATGCCGCCATTACAAAATGTACCGCTTGAATAAATAGATTCGTTTACATCCGCGTTTGAAAGACGGGTAAAGTCGTTTTCAAAATAAGCACTGCTGACGATCTTGTTTGCCGTAATATTAACGTCTTCGGGATAGTTGCCCGTACTGGTAAGAAACCTTGTAAAGTATTCGGTCGGTCCCGTTACGATTTCCTTTACCTGTGTTATGACGGAGGTCTCTCCGTTGACCTCGGCGTTGGTGGT
>JAAVIG010000138.1 GCA_014796735.1 Oscillospiraceae bacterium | reverse complement strand
AGCGATACCACCTCGAAGCCCCGCTCCGAAAGCTTTTTTAAAGGCTCGCTCACGCTTGGGTGCTCGATCTCCGTGGTTACTATCCTGTTCCCGCGCCTTTTTAAAGCGTCAGCCGTCCCGAAAATCGCAATGTTATTGCTTTCGGTAGCTCCCGAGGTAAAAAATATTTCTCCCTCTTTACCAAGACGGTTTAAAAGGGTCTTTTTTGCGGAGGTGATCATTTCCTCCGCTTTAACGCCCATATGGTGAAGGGACGAGGGATTTCCAAAGCAGTCCTCCGCGCAGCTTAAAGCCGCCTCCAACGCTTCCTTGCAGGGCTTTGTTGTGGCGGCGTTGTCAAAGTATATCCTTTTCTTAGTACCTTTAATAATATTTAGGAATTTTTAACTTTACTATTATACCACAAATCACCTAATTTTGGAATAGTATATTTTTTAATTTTTATCGAAAAATAATTCCAAAGCCACCATTTGAAAGAAAGGAATTTTCAAAAAAATGAGAAGAAGTACAATAACAATGACAAAACGCTGTTTTGTCAGGATAATAAGCTTTTCTATCGCTTTAATACTGGCTTTCGCGCTTATGGCTCTGGAGCAGCGGGGAAAGGCAACCAGTTCACAGCTTCGTATGCAGAACACCTATATGAGGGCGGTAGAGGACTTGTCGTTAAGTCTTGACAATATCAAAACAACTTTAAACAAGGGTTTATATACCAACTCTCCCGCAATGATGAATCAATTGTCGGGAAAGCTCTGGAGCGAGGCGGCAAACGCCAAGGCGGCCCTGTCACAGCTTCCCATGGAGGAATTAAAGCTTGAGCAGACCTACAAGTTTTTATCACAGGTAGGCAATTACAGCCAAAGTCTTTCTAAAAAATTCGGACAGGGCGAAACGCTTACCGAAGAGGAAAAGAAAAATTTAAAGACTCTTTACGGCTACGCCGAAGATTTAAGCGGCAAAATGTGGCAGGTTGAAAAGAAGATCGAGGACGGCGACCTGACCCTTTACGATATTTCGGGCGCGGCAAACAGCACCCGCGTTCAGAACGTCACCGAGGGTTTTACCGATTTCGAGGAGGGCTTTTCCGATTACCCCACCTTGATATATGACGGACCCTTTTCCGATCACATTCTTGAACGCAGCCCGCTTATGCTTAAGGGCAAAAGCGAGATAACGCAGGATCAGGCACTGCAAAAGGCTTACACCGTCAGCGGAGAGGACAATCTTTCGGTAACGGGCGAGGAGGGCGGCAAAATGCCCTCGTACGTTTTCGAAAACCGGAACACCACCGTTTCCGTAACCAAGCAGGGAGGCTTTTTCAGCTATATGCTTAAGTACCGTCCCGTGGAAAATCCTCAGCTGGGCGCGTCGGACGCGCTGAAAAGAGCGGAAAAGTACCTTGAAATGTTAGGTATAGATGAGGTTGAGGAAACCTATTACGAGATAAACAACGGGATCTGTATCTACAATTTTGCGGGCGAGCAGAACGACGTGGTATTGTACACCGATCTTATCAAGGTTGGCGTAGCTCTTGACAACGGGGAAATAATGAGCTTTGACGCAAGGGGTTATATCACAAATCACACCGTACGCGATCTGGGTCGGCCCGCCTTGTCCGAGGAGGAAGCGGAGGGCAGACTGTCAAAGGGGCTTACCGTTTTCGAGACAAACCTCTGCGTTATCCCCACCGACGGCTTGAACGAGCGTTACTGCTACGAGTTCTACTGCGTTGACAGCGAGGGCAGGCAGCTTCTGATCTACCTTAACGCCGACACGGGCGAGGAGGAGCAGATACTGCTGTTAAAGATCGGAAGCAACGGCAGACTTACCGTGTAATACTAATCCCTTTTAAAACTGTTGGATTAGTGTTTCGGGTGCAATCCCTTTTTAAACTGTGGGTATTACGTCAGTTTAAAAAGGGATTGGTATAAGTGACAAAGATTTGCATTTTTTCACAGGATTTGGCAAAAAAATAACAAAAGGGACTGTATTTGCAGTCCCTAATTTGTTAAAAACGCAAAATAAGATTATTTTCACTTGACTTTTTTTATTTTTGCAAGTAAAATACATGTTATAGATATATAATAGTTAAAATGGTTAAAAAGACAAACTTTTATGAATTGGAAAAATGTGCGGTATCTTGTAAGGAGAAGATAATATAAATCATGAAAAAGACAATTGATGTTATTGCCCTGCTGCTTAGTCTTGCGCTTATTCTTTCTGCTTGCGGCAAGGTCGATGACGAGAACGACAATACACAGGACAGCGGTATTTTAAGCGATGCTTCCGACACAAGCGGCTCTGAGGCTTCCGATACCGAAAACACCGCCCCGAGTACCGACAACGTGGATAAAATTACCGTGACCGATCCAAACACGGAAACATCTATCATCACCGAAGCCACCGAGCAGACAACAGAGGACGATCCCATAGATAACGAAAATCAGGTGGTACAGACGGCGGAGGCTCTTATAGGCATACCTTTTGCCGAAAACGGAGCGTCTCCCTCGGAGGGGTTTGACAATTCGGGATTTATATACTACGTTTTGCGCGAAAACGGCTTTATAACCTGTCCTCGCCTTACTCGGGATCAGGCCGCAATGGGGACGCATATAGGCTATGACGAGCTGAAAAGCGGCGATCTGGCTTTTTTCAGCACCGCCGACAGCGGTAATCCCGATTTCGGGGGTATTTATATAGGCGGGGGGCAGATGATCTATTCGCCTATGCCGGGGCAGACGGTGAAGATCGCGGATATAAGCTCGGATTATTGGAAGGGGACTTTTGTGACGGGGGTCAGTTTGTCGTAAAGTAATATATAAATCAAGGACTGTTGCTTTTGACTTTTTGGTCAATTGCAGCAGCCTTTTTTCTATTTGTTTATGTTGGGATTATCGGTGCGTCCCAAGAGATAGTCGATCGAAACCTGAAAAAAATCCGCTATTGCTATCAGCGTTTTGTAATCTGCTTCACGTTCGCCGTTTTCATAACGTGAGATGGAGTTTTGATTTAGATCAAGCTCAATCGCCAGACGTACTTGTGACATTTTCTTTTTTTCACGTAGTTCTTTTAATCTGAAAATTTTTTTCACCCCCTTGACAAGATTATACCAATATGGTATAATCTAAATATCCCAAATTGGTATATTTTCTAAATGAATTTGGAGGTGAAAAACATGTACTGTCAAAGATGCGGAGCGAAACTCCCCGAAAATACAAGCGGATGTCCTCTTTGCGGCGCGGAGTACAGGGTTGAAAATACCACTCCCATAATCAACGATAAAAAAGTGCCTCAAAAAAACTTTTTTACCAAGAAAAAAATCACAATAACAGCAATTATAGCCGTCATACTTATTGTCGGCGGCATAGTTGCTGCTATTACATCGATAAACGGTTCTTCCATTTCGATAAGCACCACAGATACGCTTCAGCTGGCGGACAGATATTTAAAAGAGATGAATTATGAGCAGGCAATTGTTGAGATTCAAAAGGTTTTGGAAATTGAGCCTAAGAATGTTGATGCTTACATAGAGCTTGCCGAAATTTATTTTGGGTTGGGAGATATGGATAAAGCGGTTGAAGTGTTGGAACGGGGATATGAAAACACAGATAGTGAAGAAATTGAAAATAAAATTAGGAAAATCATTTATGCCGATTTACAAGATAAGGCAAAAATCATTTCAAATATTTGCAATATGTGTCTTTCCGACTTTTTTATGGCAGGTTATGATGATTTTTGTAAAACAACGATAACCGGTGAAAAAACTAATGGAAGTTTATTAAAAATAAAAGTTGATGACAAAGATGAGTTAGATGATTCACTTGACGAAAGCTATAAATTTTTCATATCCAATTTGACAAACAATTTGGATATGTTGTTACCGAATGATTGCTGGTTTAGTATTGAAGTAGCACATGTTGGTGTTGTTAAAGGTGTAATTTATACAATAACAAACCCTGTTGAGTTATTGCCGCCTGTTGGTTACGAAGCAGAAGTTTATAAAGTGAAAGGATTTGATTCTGCATATAAGTTGACAGATAAAGATGGTATTGATATTGGAGTTTGTGGTTCATATATTAGATAAATTTGTAGAACATTTATTATAATAAAATTATAAAAATACAAGTGCTGAAATATTTTTGTCAATGCTATTTGAGCGATATAGTCTGCGGTATAGCATTCCCCGCTTACATAAATTTAATACTGCTGCTTGGAAATCGCAGGATTTTGCAAAAGCTGTCGGATTTGTTATTTATAATGATTTGCTGGGGGATTGCATGGGAATACTTTCTTCCATGTTTGATTCCGTAAAGCACATACGCCCCCATTTATATTGTGTTATTTTATATTTATTGGTTATTAGCAAAGAAAATGTAAAGAAAGAATGAAAATGAAAAAACAAGAAGAACAAAAAAGAAGCATTTTTACATAATATATCGGTTGATTAAAAAAGGCTACCGCAAATGACAAAAGTCATAAGCAACAAGCCTTTTTTATTACTCACATCTTAACAATCTCCTCAATAATCCTCTCCATAGCCTCCTCACTCCCCATATGCCCGCTGTTTTTTATCTTCACAAACCTGATATTTTCGTTTTCGTTTTCCGAGAGAAAATTTTCTATCGTCCTTGTGGAGGTAACTATATCGGTATCTCCCTGAATAATTTATAGGGTATCTTGATTTTTGAAAAAGTATCGTGCAGATCAAGCTCCAACAGCTCTTTTATAAGGGAGCGGTTTTTCATATAACCGTTTATCATTACCGCCTTAAAATCCTTAAAGCGGTAATCTGGGCTGCCAAGCAAGCCCGACAGCATGACGCCGACAGGCAGGCCTTTTCCCGATTTGCAGATGTAGCCCTCGGTATATTTTCTTATATAACCCATTATCTCCATTGCGTTTTGGGTGCTGTGTGTTTTTTTCATTTCGGCAAGCTTTTTCTTTTTGCCCGCAGGCATTTTTGAGTTTTCCAGCGCGCCGTAAACCTCTTCGTTAAAAGTCATATCGCAAAGCACCTGACCGTATGTAACAACGCCGTCAATCAAGGGCGCTTCCTCCGCGGCGGTCAAAGCGGCAAGCATGCTTCCCCATGACATGCCGAAAAGGTAAAGCTTATTGTCGGGAAAGAGCTTTCGCGTTTCTTTCACCAAGCCCCTTGTCATTTCCACAAAGCTTTCTATTTTAAAGGAATCGTCGATAGGACGGTTATTTACACCGCAGCCTAACTGATCCCAGCAGACTAATGTAAGCTTTTCGGTGATCTCGGGGAACATTCCTCTGCTCCCCACCGAAAAGGGAATAGGCGACCCGGGGCCTCCGTGGAGACAAATCACAACGGGGTTGCTTTTCTTTTTTCCGTCAAGCATTATCTTTTGAGTGAAACCGCCTAAATTGACCTCTCTGACCTCGGATATTTCGCTGCTTTCGATAATTTGTTTTCTTGCTTTGTTCATTTTTACTGTTATTCCTTATTATGATTTTACAGTTATTTATTTTTGGGATTTAATTTACTATATAAAAACAGTTTAATATTCAAATGCTATGTTTAGGAATTATAGATAGCTTTGATCTGCTCTTCGGTAAATCCTGCTCTGCGCATTCTCTCTATGGTTTCTTGCCTTTCGATTTCTTTGCCTTCCGCTCTGCCTTTCTCCATGCCTTTCTCCATGCCTTTCTCCATGCCTTTCTCCATGCCTTTCTCCATGCCTTTCTCCATGCCCTGCCTTATACCTTCCTCCAAACCTTCTGCCAATGCGGTTCTCCTATAATAATCCTTAGCCGACTCCTCGTCGCGAATCGCTTTTTCGCGAAGTCTCGCTATTTCCTGCATTTCCTCGTCCGCGCTCATCTGGTGAAGAATTACGACCGCTTTTTGTATTTCGGGTACTCCTGTTTCTGTCAGCATAGTCAAGTCCTCCTCTGTTTCCGCTTTAAGCAGCTGCAGCCACAGCTGCTTTCTGTTGTTTTTATCGATTTTTGCATCT
>JAAVIG010000137.1 GCA_014796735.1 Oscillospiraceae bacterium | reverse complement strand
TTACACCCAAAGCACTATTATCCAATTAAAACCATTTTTTCAAGTTTTTAATTGGATAATAGTATTAGTATTACTGCACCATTCCGCTTTTTACCTCAAAATAAGCCTGCTTGTGCTTACAAACAGGGCAGACAAGGGGCGCGGTCTTGCCCGTGTGCAGATGACCGCAGTTTCGGCAGACCCAAACCACTTCCCCGTCCTTTGTAAACACCTTTCCACTGTTTAACTGTTCCAGGAAGCAGTTAAATCTTGCCTCGTGATCCTTTTCGACAGCCGCCACCATATCAAACAGTGCCGCTATGTTGTCAAAGCCCTCCTGCCTTGCGGTTTTGGCGAAATCGGCGTACATTTCCGTCCACTCATAGTGCTCGCCCCCCGCCGCGTTTTCCAACGCCTTTGCGGTATTCTGCGGAATACCGTCGCTCATCAGTGACAGCCACAATTCGGCGTGAGCGCGTTCGTTGTGAGCGGTAATGTCAAAAATATCGCCGATCTGCTCGTATCCTTCTTTTCTGGCAAGCTTACCATAAATATTGTACTTGTTTCTCGCCTGACTTTCTCCTATAAAGGCGGTTTTCAAATTATCAAGAGTTTTTGAGCCTTCAAGCTGCATAAAAAACACCTTCCTTTCGGTTGTATTTTGTCCCGGAAAAGGTGTTTTTATGCGGTTTTTTGATAATTCCATTTATCAATATACGGCTTTACCTACTCGATTTTGTACGGATTTTCAAAATCGGGACATAATTTTTTTTTTCTCTATTTCAGCATTGCTTCCAAAACGGGAATAAAGCTTTTTCCAAGATCGGTCAAGGTGTACTCCACCCTCGGCGGTATCTCTCCGTATACCTCTCTATGCAGAAATCCGTCCTTTTCCAGCTCACGAAGCTGCTTTGTCAAGGTTGACTGAGTAATTCCCTCCAGACGTCGGGACAATTCACCGAAACGCTGTACCTTGTAAAATGCGGTGTACCACAAAATCAGGATTTTCCATTTTCCGCCTATAATGGACTGCAATTTGCTCATGGGAACGCAGCGGGCAAGAGTGCTTTCCTCGCTGAATTTATTTTCGGACATATGTTCACCTCATTTACGGTATCAAAAAAAGTACTATTGCCGAAAAAAGACAGTACTTGATTATAAGTATTCGTGATGTTAAACTTAGGACAGCACCGAAATAAGAGCGGTGTAAATGTAAAAAAGGAGATGATTTACATGCACTACACGGGAACAATATGGAGACCGCCCTATGAAGCTTCTTCCCTGCTCATAGAGGCAACGGCGGGCTGTACTCACCACAAATGCAAATTCTGTACGCTTTATAACGATCTGCCATTTAATTTTAAAATGACACCGATCAAAGATTTTGAAACGGATCTGCAAGAGCTTCAAATGCTGTCAAACGACCCGATCGCAAGGCTTTCTTATAAGCTTCGAGATATTCCGAAGCCGAATTTTTCCCGCCGTTTTTTCCTTACGGGAGCAAATCCCTTTGTGCTAAAATCCGAACGGCTTCTCGAAATAGCTTCTCTTATAGAAAAATATTTTCCAAGCGGCGGACAATACCGCTCCATAGGCTGTTTCGCAAGAATAACCGATATTGCCTTAAAAACGGACAGGCAGCTTGAGGAGCTTGCGGGCGCAGGGTATAACGGAATAACAATAGGCGTTGAAACAGGCGATAACGAAGCATTGCAATTTATGAACAAGGGTTATTCCTCCGAGGATATTGTCACACAATGCAAACGCTTGGATAATGTAGGCATCAGCTATAATTTTTTCTATCTAACGGGAATTTCTGGTGCAGGCAAATGAGAAAAAGGCGCAAATTTAACCGCCGAGGTGTTCAATACACTAAGTCCGAAAAGAGTCTGCGCAAATATGCTGACGGTTTATCCCGATTCCGAGCTTTATAAGGAAATTCAAAACAACAACTGGCGGGAGGAAAGCGAGATCGAAAAATACAGTGAATTAAGGGCTCTGGCGGATAGCTTGACGATTCCCGTCTGGTTCGGAGCGTTGGGAGCTTCCAACCCGATTCCGATTCAAGGCACTCTCCCGCAAAACAAAGAGGAAATTTTATCGGTGTTGGATATGATCATCAAAGAGGTAAAGGAAGAGGAGCTTCAAAAATACAGACGAAATCTTCGCCATTTATGATAACGCAAGCCTTATAAATTCTGATTAAGATGTAAACGCCCGAAGCGGCGGCTTCGCATGGATGCGAACCGGCGGCTGCCCCAAGTGCCGACAAGGATGTCGGCACCCATAGCAGACGCTTAGTTGCATGCTTCTGTATTAGTTTTAATTATTCACTTTAGGTGGCTTTGCCCCCTCGCGGAGCTAAAGCTCCGCTTCACCCCCACTTCCTTTTTGCAGCGCAAAAAGGAAGCGAAAAAAGCACTTGCGGCTTCGCCGCTTCCAGTTTTTTTATTTTTTAGACCTTAAAATAAAGCTTTTTCCAAAATCGCCATAGCGCACCTTATCCCGTCCACCGCCGAAGAAACTATCCCTCCCGCGTACCCCGCCCCCTCTCCGCAAGGGTACAGTCCTTTTACCGACACACTCTCAAGGCTTTCCCCCCTCGTAATTCTTACAGGTGAAGAGCTGCGCGTTTCCGGACCCGTCAGCACCGCTTCATTATCCCCGAAGCAGCTTATTTTTTTCGCAAACATTGGCAAAGCCTGTTTAATCCCCTCCACAGCGTATTCGGGCAGATATTCTCTCGGGTCGGTATAAGCCACTCCCGGCAAATAAGTCGGCTTGACCTTTCCTATTTCAAAATGATCTGTAACGCCCAACAGCTTTCCCGCGGTAGTACAGGGCGCAAGGTACTTCCCTCCCGCCTTCGTGAAAGCCGCCCTCTCGATATTCCTCTGAAGCTCCGCACCCGCTAAAGGAGAGCTTCCTCCGAAATCCTCGGGAGTTATTCCCACCAATACCGCGCTGTTGGCGTTTTCTCCGTCGCGGCTGTAATAGCTCATTCCATTGGTCACGACCGTTTCTTTTTCGGAAGCGGAAGCCACTACCCTGCCGCCGGGACACATGCAGAAGGTATATACCCCTCTGCCGTTTTCCAGATGGACAGCAAGCTTGTAATCGGCGGGAGGAAGTAAACCGAAAGGAGCGTTTTTTCCGTACATGGAAAGGTTCAGATCGCTCTGCAAATGCTCTATTCTCATACCCACGGAAAAAGCCTTTTGCTCCACCTTGATATTTTTATCAAGAAGCAATTGAAACACATCTCTCGCGCTGTGTCCCGCCGCCAAAACAAGATCGTCCGTTCGAATCTCGTTTTTTTCGCCGTTTTTCAGATAGGTGCAGGAATACAGCTCACCGTCCCTGATCTTAAAATCGCAAAGCTTAGCCCCGAAGATCACTTCCCCGCCGAGAGACTTTATTTTCTCCCTCATATTTTTTACCGTGGTAAGCAGCCTGTCCGTGCCGATATGGGGCTTTGCGAGATACAGTATCTCCGGCGGCGCACCGCAGTCCGCTAATTCCTTAAGCACTTGGTTTATCAATGGGCTGTGAGTGCCCGTGTTCAGCTTGCCGTCGGAAAACGCTCCCGCTCCGCCCTCTCCGAACTGAACGTTACATTCCTCGTCAAGCTCCCCGCTTTGCCAGAACAGGTCTGTTTTCTTTTTGCGGCTGTCCGCGTCCTCTCCTCTTTCAAGTACGATAGGCTTTGCCCCCGCCTTTGCTAAAATAAGCGCGGCAAATATTCCCGCAGGGCCGAAGCCTATCACAACGGGACGGTTTTTTAAGCTATTTTTCGGTATCACAAGCGGCGAAAACGGCTGATATTTATCGGCGTTTTTGCATTTTTTTAGAATTGCCGCTTCGTTTTTTACCTCCGCCGCCACCGTAAGTACATAATGTATATCCTCTTTTTTTCTTGCGTCAAGGGATTTTTTTAATATCGTTATTTCACCTATATCCTCTTTTTTTTGGTTCACTGCCCTTGAAACCGCCGTTTTCAAGGCGTTTTCATCGCACTTTAACGGTACTGACAGGCTGTTTATTTTTATCATCATTATACCCTTTCTTTTCGATTTCCCGCTTCTAACCGCGTTACAAGCTTTGCCGCTTCAATACCCGCCTTTATCCCCGAAGCAAAGGCAAAATGCAGATTATAACCGCCGCAGTCGCCCCATATATCCAAAATTTCTCCAGCGAGAAACAGCCCCTTTACTTTCCGTGACATAAATTCCTCGTTTATCTCATCGCCTTTTACTCCCCCCGCCGTGACCTGTGCGGAGGAAAAGTCACCTCTGCCGTTTATTTTAAATTCAAGAGCTTTTGCAATTTTCGCAAGGCGGTTTATTTCACTCTCAGTAATTTTTTCTGCGGCTTTTGAAACGGGAATATCCGCTCTTTTCAGCAGGTATAAAGCAACTGCCCTGTTAAATATTCCGTTGAAGCAGTCCTGCGCTTCAATACCGCTTCTTGCTTCAAGGGCGTTATTCAACATTTTCCTTACCTCTCCGAGGGAAAAATCGGGAGCAATATCGAGTCTTACACTGTATTCTCCTACATTTATTTTCGAGGGCAGTTCCGAGGACAAATTAAAAATACAAATCCCCGAAAGCCCGTTTTTGGTAAACTGAACCTCTCCAAGCTCGGTTTTCACAGGCTTACCGTTGTATATCAGCTCCGCTCTGCATTTTGCCCTTACTCCCTCCAAGCTCTTTGTATTATCCGCCGTTAGGTAGCATAAAGCCGGATAGGTTGGATTTATTTTCAAGCCAAGTGCCTTCGCAAGCAAAAAACCGCTTCCGTCGCTTCCGTGAACGGGAGCCGCCGAACCGCCGCAGGCTAAGACTACTGTTTTTGCCTTTATTTCCTCTTTATCCGTTTTAACAAGAAAAATTTCGTCTTTTTTGCTTATTTCGGTGCAATTTACATCGGTAAGAAGCCTTATCCCTTTTTTTACGGCGGCAAAGCGCAAGGCGTCGGTTACGGAGGAAGCGGCGTTGGACAAAGGATAAATGCGCCCCGCCTCGTCCACATAGGTAAATAAACCCAGCCTTTCAAAAAAAGGGCGTATATCGGGTACCTCGGAAAGAAGTCTGCTTATATTTACACTGCCATGATAGTATTCGGGCGCTATATTTACATTGCTTAAATTACAGCGTCCGTTACCCGTGACGGATATTTTTTTGCCCACTCTTTTCATACGGTCAATCACTGTTATATCAAGCTTTTTTGACACCTCCGCCGCTGACACCGCACAGGCAAGCCCCGCCGCGCCGCCGCCGACTATCAGAATATCGCAGATGCGCTCCATATGCTCCCTCCTCAAATATTATGCTTTTTTCTCCACAGCCCCGTATGATAAAACACCTGTGATACCACTGCGGAAACCGCCCAGCCTACGGGCCAAGACCACCATACACCGACTATTCCCATGAAGCTTGCGAAAATATAAGCAAGACCCACGCGGAGGATCAGATCGGTAAAGGTGGAGATCATAAAGAAAACCATTGTACCCGAGCCTTTAAGAACGTTGTCAGCCACTAACTTCGCCGTTACCGCAAACAGGAACGGCGACACTATCGTGAGAAAATCAACACCGGTTGAAATAACCGTTTCCGTCGGCTCCTCCACGAAAAGCCCCATAAGCTGCCTGCTGAAAAGCACCGAGATCAAGGATAAAGTCAGCGCTAAGCACTCGGACATTATTATACCCGCCTTGTAGCCGCTTTTTACCCTTTCGGGCTTCCCCGCGCCTATATTCTGAGCGGTAAAATTGGACATTCCGCCAGCAAGAGTAACTATCATCGTAACCGAAAAGGTGTTTATTTTGCTTACCGCCGCAAAGCCCGCGATCACAGAGGGATCGTCAAAGCTGTTTACCAAGCTTTGAACAAAAAGATTTCCCACCGATACAAAGCTTTGCTGAAAAATTCCCGGAACCGCAAGCCTTGAAATTTTCCCCAAGGTATGCAAAGAAAACGGCTTGGGCTTTTTCGGCGTTTCTATTTTCTTAAGACGGTGAAACAGTATCAGCGTTGCCGCAACCGAAGCCGCACCCTGCGCGATAAGAGTAGCCAAGGCAAGCGCGCCTACACCCATGCCGAAGCCCTGTACCAGAACAAGATCAAGTATAATATTGCCCACCGAGGAGCAAATAAGCAGAAACAGCGGCGTTTTTGAGTCGCCCAGTGAGGAAAATACACAGGTGGCGATATTGTAAACAAAGAGGAATACAAGACCCAAGGTGTAAATCCTGAGGTATTCGGCGGCTTCTCCCATGATTTCCCCGTTGGTGTTCAAGGCGTTAAGCATCGGATCGCAGAAGATTATCCCCAAAACGGTAAGTATAAGGCTTAAGGCGGTTATGGAAATATAGGTGGTGAAAACCGCCGTTTTCATATCCGTAAGCTTTTTTTCGCCGAAAAGGTGGCTTATCACCACCGACGCGCCCTGCGTTGAACCTAAGGCGAATGCCATAAAGATCATGGTTATCGGATAAGAGGAGCCCACCGCCGCCAAAGCGTTTTCTCCAATGCACCGCCCCGCTATTACGGTGTCCGCCATATTGTACAGCTGCTGAAAGGCCGCGCTTAACAACAGCGGCATACTGAAATTCAAAAGCACCTTCCACGATTTCCCCGCGCTCATATCCGTTATCATTTTATCACTTTCCTTCAATTGTTCCGATTATTTTTTTCTCTACTGATTATATAACTTTTTTTAATTTATGTAAAGCAAAAATTCAACAAAAAAATTTTGTCATGCAAAAGCTTTTTTTCATTTTTTGCAAAAGTTGGGCATTTTTTCTTTACAATCGGCAAAAAATATGTTAAAATATACGTTAATATTAAACTTAACATATCGGTATATCAAAACAGGAATAAAAACATGAACTTTAACTTTCCAAAAATCACCGTTATAACGGGACATTACGGCTGCGGCAAAACAAACGTGGCGGTAAACATCGCCTTAAAGCTTGCCGAAAGCCAAAAAGTCACAGTGGTGGACTTAGATATAGTTAACCCCTACTTTCGCACCGCCGATTTCGGAGAACTGTTTGAAAGCAAGGGGATAAAGCTTGTGACGCCTATGTACGCCAACTCCAATCTGGATATTCCCGCATTGAGCTTTGACCTCGGCGGTATCGTCAACGGTGAGGGCAGCGTGATAATAGATGTGGGCGGGGACCCGGAGGGGGCTACCGCTTTAGGAAGATACGGCGATCAGCTGAAAAGTCGTGACGACCTTTCGCTTTACTGCGTGGTGAATAAGTACCGTTATCTTACCTCCACCGCCGATGAGGCAACGGAGCTTCTGGCGGAAATAAAGGCAGCTTCGGGGCTTCCCTGTAACGGAATTATCAATAACTCGAATTTGGGTGCGCTTACCGATAACAGGACGGTAAAGGATTCCTTGGAATACGCGGAACAGGTTGCAAAAGCGGCGGGGAGTCCCCTGCTGTTCACCTGCTCGGAGGAAAAAAACCTTGACGGGATAACTCCCGCCATGCCTGTAAATATCTATGTAAAACCCCTTTGGGAGCAGATTTAAGAACCCGTCTTCACAAGATGCGTGCACGGATTTCCGAGAATAATTTTGTCGAAGATAGCGACCGCAGGCTCGAATATTGCTTTGGGCGTTGGCGTCCGTGCCAACGCTTTGGGCAATATTCTGTCTCTTCCGTGAGGCGGGCTGTCGCCCGTCAAGGGAGCTTGACGCAGTATTCGGCAAAATTTGCCGGAAAGACGTGTGCGCAAGCTTGTGAGGACAGGTTCTAAGGCAAGGACAAGGACAAGGACAAAAACAAATGATAATTAAAAACGAATTTCCCATACTCGAATACAGTACCGAAGAAGAAGCAATTCTTACTCCCAAGGAATCCTTTGACTTTGAGGACGCCTGTTTTCCTAAGCTTTGCTTTATGACTTTTTTCGGAGAAGTGTTTGAAGATTATGCTAAGAAATATGACTGCGAAAACGGAGAAATAGGCGCCTATAATTCGGAAATGTGCGATTTCCCCGTGCTGAAAATCAATTATAACGGCAAAGAAATGTGTATGATGCAAGCTCCCGTAGGCTCGGCGAATGCCGCTACCTTCGCCGATTATCTCTACTCCAACGGAGTTGAAACGATAATTTGCTGCGGCGGTTGCGGCGTGCTGGACGATATTCCCAAGGGAGATGTTATTGTACCCGTAAAGGCGCTCCGCGGCGAGGGCGGGTCGTATCAGTATCTGCCGCCGTCAAGATTTGTTGAGCTGTCGGACAAGGTTATCCAAAAGCTTAAGGTGACTATGGACAAACTTAATGTGCCTTACATAGAATGTACCACATGGACTACCGACGGACTTTTCCGCGAAACAAAGGAAATGGTGGATTACAGAAAATCCGAGGGCTGTAAGACCGTTGAAATGGAGTGTGCCGCCTTTGCCGCGGTGGCGAAATTCAAGGGTAAGGATTTCGGACAGCTTTTGTACAGCGGCGATGTTGTGACGGGAGAGGGAGACTACGACGACCGCGAATGGTATAATGATATGTCGGCAAGGGAAAAGCTGGCTCATATAGCGATTGAGGCGCTTTGTCTTCTTTGAAACGGTACATATTCGGAGGAAAACAATGTCCAAGCTTATAATTATACGCGGAAATTCGGGCAGCGGAAAATCTACCCTTGCAAAAACCTTGCAGCATAGATTCGGACGGGGTACATTGGTGATCTCGCAGGATTTAGTCCGCAGAGAAATGCTTTGGGCAAAGGACGGAGAGGGTACTCCCGCTTTGCCGCTGATGGCGGAATTGCTGAAATACGGAAGAAAAAACAGCGAAGTAACCATTTTAGAGGGTATTTTGGACGCAGAGGTATATTACGATTTATTTGAAACGGCAAAAGCGGAATTCGGTGAAAATATTTACGCGTATTACTATGATTTACCGTTTGAGGAAACGGTAAACCGACATAATACAAAACCGCAGGGGCTTGGATTCGGCGTTGAGGATATGAAACGTTGGTGGAACGAAAAGGATTTTCTGAAAAATATTCGTGAGGAAATATTTACACGGGAAATAACACTTGAACAAGCCGCCGATTTGGTATATAATAAGGTCATGGAGTGAGTTAAAAGCATATATCACCTTGGTTATATATTTTATTGCGTTGGGAGCGGTCTGTTCTGACCGTCAGACAAAAAGAGAGGTGCTTGTATGATACTTAATCTGAATATTCTGCATGAAGTTCTTCTGAATCGCTGGGTCATGTTAGCCCTGATCCTGATTTACGCGGTAATTTCTGTCATAGATATTTTCCGTCGGCATCTGCTTTCAAAGGGAGCCGTGTTTTACGTTACAATGTTTCTTGCCCCCGCTGCCGCATATTCTTCGATCGCCGCGCCTTTATGGATCATCATGACGGATAACACCGACTTGGAAAAGATTCTTTATTTTATGGGAGGCATTGCACTGTTTTCACTGTCGGCGTTTGTCTATATCAGAGGCCATATTTTCCCCACGGAAAAAAACGGCGATTACGGCGGATACGAAAAGCTTGTCGGCGCAAGACGGCTTATAACGGTAGGTGCATTGTCAGCGCTTCTGTACTGGATATTTTCGGTTATTCAGCTCATTATAGCTCTCAACTGGGTGACGGGGTTAGGTGACGGTCCCGTGGAGATACTTAAGAATTTTGGCGTATTGCTTATCGGACTGATTATACCGTTTATAAATATATTCGTAATAATATATTTTATAATGATGGGCACTCAATTTCTGATCTGGGCGGCAATATTATTTATGGCGTTTCTGCAAAGCCTGTTAGTCACAAACGGCTGTATAAGATACATACTCACCGAGGATAGGAGCAAGCTGCAAAAGGCTTTGTTCATTATACTTGCTCTTGTACCCGGAGTAAATATTATTATGGGAATACGGTACTCCGTACAAATATCCCGTATTTTCAAAGAACAAAAGGAAAGGAGCTTGAAATATGGCGAAAATGAAGGTCGAATTTGACCGCTGCAAGGGCTGCGGACTTTGTACTACCGCCTGTCCCAAGGGCATAGTGCAGATTCAGCAGGACAAGTTAAACAAAAAGGGCTACTATACCGCGATCTGCATTGACGATGAAAAATGCATCGGCTGTGCGTTCTGCGCTATGATGTGTCCCGACTGCGCAATTACAATCGGAGGTGACGAAAAGAAATGAGCGAGCTTACACTTATGAAGGGCAACGAGGCATTGGCGGAGGCGGCTATAAGAGCGGGCTGCAAGTGCTTTTTCGGTTACCCCATTACTCCCCAGACGGAAATTTCCGCATACCTGTCAAAACGTATGCCCAAGGTGGGCGGTGTGTTTTTGCAGGCGGAATCCGAGGTTGCGGCAATAAACATGGTTTACGGCTGCGCTGGCTCCGGAATACGCTGCATGACCTCCTCATCCTCCCCCGGAATATCCCTTAAGACCGAGGGTATTTCTTACATAGCGGGCGCGGATCTCCCCTGCGTTATTATAAACGTACAAAGAGGCGGCCCCGGACTTGGCGGTATTCAACCCTCACAGGCTGACTACTGGCAGGTTACCCGCGCGTTGGGTCACGGCGATTTCCATGTGTTGGTATTTGCTCCCTCCACCGTTCAGGAAATGGCTGATACCGTTACAAAGGCTTTTGATCTTGCCGATAAGTACAGAATGCCCGCTGTTATTTTAGCGGACGGTCTTCTGGGTCAGATGATGGAGCCCGTAGCTTTTGACGAGGACGCGGAAATAAAGATGTCCGACGCTTCAAACAAGCCTTGGGCGGCTAACGGTCACAAAAATAACAGAAATCACAATATTATAAATTCCCTTTACTTACAGGCTACCGAGCTTGAAGAAAAGGTAAGGGCGCGCTTTGAAAGATACGAGCAGGTCAAAGCCAACGAGACAATGGCTGAGTGCTACAAGACCGAGGACGCGGATATAGTTATCGCGGCTTACGGTTCAACCGCAAGGCTTGCCAAATCCGCCGTTGAGCTTGCAAGAAAAGAGGGCATAAAGGCGGGCGTGTTCAGACCTATCACACTTTGGCCTTATCCCGTAAAGGAAATTAACGAGGCTTGCAAAAACGCGAAAAAGGCTCTTGTTGTGGAAATGTCTATGGGACAAATGACCGACGACGTTAAGCTTGCGCTTAATTGCAGGATACCTGTTGAATTTTTCGGAAGAACTGGCGGCGTTATCCCCAGTCCCGCCGAAATACTTAACAAGATAAAGGAAATGAACGCTTGATGAAAGGAATGATATAAATGCCCGAATTTAAAAGACCTCACGCCCTTTGCGACGTACCTTTGCACTACTGCCCCGGCTGTACCCACGGTATTATTCACCGTCTGGTTGCCGAGGTGATCGACGAAATGGGTATCGAGGGCGACACCATAGGAGTTTGCCCCGTAGGCTGCTCCGTTATGGCTTACGATTATTTTAACTGCGATATGCTGGAGGCTTCCCACGGACGTTCTCCCGCCGTTGCCACAGGCGTAAAGAGAGCAAATCCCGATAAGTTTGTATTTACATATCAGGGCGACGGCGACCTTGCCGCCATCGGTACTGCCGAGACAGTCCATGCCGCCACAAGAGGCGAAAATATCACCGTAATTTTCGTAAACAACACCACCTACGGCATGACCGGCGGACAAATGGCTCCCACCACTCTTCCCGGACAGGTAACACAGACAACGCCCTACGGACGCAATACGAGCGTTGAGGGCTTCCCCGTTAAAATGTGCGAAATGCTGTCACAGCTTGACGGTGTAGCGCTTGCGGAAAGAGTTACGGTAATTGACCCCAAATCCATAATGACCGCAAAAAAAGCTATAAGAAAAGGCTTCGAGTTCCAAAAGAACAAGCAGGGCTTTTCAATTATCGAGGTGCTTTCCACCTGCCCCACCAACTGGGGAAAAACGCCGATTGAAGCTATTCAGAGATTAAAGGACGAAATGATCCCTTACTATCCTTTGGGAGTATATAAGGAGGGTGCGGTAAGATGACAAACGATATACTTTTGGCGGGCTTCGGCGGACAAGGTATTCTCTTTATCGGAAAAATGCTCGCTTATCTGGGACTTTACGGAAATAAACAGGTTTCGTGGCTTCCCTCCTACGGCCCCGAAATGAGAGGCGGCACATGCAACTGTTCGGTCTGCGTAAGCGACGATCCCATAGGCTCCCCCCTTGTTTTAGAGCCCAATACTCTGCTTGTAATGAACACTCCCAGCTACGACAGGTTTATCGGAAGCGTTAAAGAGGGCGGAAGCTGCTTTATCGACAGCACACTTATAGAGGAAAAGTGCGACAGAACGGATATAAGCTGCTACTATGTTCCCGCTACACAGCTTGCAAACGAAAACGGCCTTCACGGAATGGCTAACGTTATTCTTTTGGGCAAGATGATCAAAGAAACGGGAATGGGCGATGAAGCGGTTATCGAAAAGACCGTTAAGAAGGTCGTTCCTCCTAAAAAGGCGCATTTGATCGAGGCTAATTTAAGAGCTTTAAAGCTTGGTATGGAGCAGTAAAAACACAATTTGGCGAGAGCCTAAACGCTTTGAGCAATATAATGCAATACCCGTTTAAAAAGCAGACTGTTTGCTTTTTAAACGGGTATTATATTATAAATTCACCGTTTGCGCGTATTTGCATACAATAAATTAGGCTGTAAATGCCGTAATATCATTCTGTTTATACTTAATACTATACGAAAGGAATGGCTGTATAATGCAAACACAATCGCAAAGATGTCCGAATACACAATGTGCAAACATATGCCCCAACGCTCCGCTGGGCTATGTGTTTGTAGCTATGCAAAACGGTATAGGCAAGGTGTATTCACCTCAGAAAGCACTTTCGGTCGGGACGATCTTTCCCGAGCTTAATATCACCATAAACGAGTACGAAAGGGGGCTTTTTGATGGAAAATAATTCAAACTGCCGCCGTTTGCTTCAGGCGGTGGATGAAGCAAGCTTTTATATGCAGGACTTAAATCTTTATCTCGACACTCACCCCAACGATACCGCCGCAATAGAGATGTTTAAGGAAGCCTGCAAGCAGTATAAGGCCTGCAAAGAGGCTTTCGAGTGCAGCTGCTATCCTCTGAACACATGCGGAAGCAGGGACAATGAGTGTTGGGACTGGCTCAGGGGTGCTTGGCCGCCCGAGAAGGTTTAATGGGAGGTGCAGTAAATGTTTATTTTTGAAAAAAGAACACAGATCCCGGTAAGGATAAGTAACAAAAACCCGAAGCTGGCGGGGATCATTCTGAGTCAGTACGGCGGACCCGACGGAGAGTTGGGAGCGTCTTTGAGGTATCTTTCTCAGAGGTTTACTATGCCTGATAATATGGGGGTTGGGTTGTTGACAGATATAGGGACGGAAGAATTGGTACCATGATGTTATCAATTATATTTTCCTGCCTAATGGTGTATTAACTTCATTCACTATCTATTTTCAATAGTTCTTTGGGAATTTCAGTGTCAATGCTGTCTATAAGTTTATCAAACTCGTTAATAAACTGTTTATAACATTCATTAGAACAAAACAGCCCCTTATACATACTCTCGTTTAACTCTTTCCCGCATTGAGCGCACCTCCAAGAACCTTTTAACAATTCTTCCAAATCCAAAAGCTCCTTGTAAATCTTTATTTGACAAAGAAGCCCATGTATGGTATAATAATTTTTGATAGGGGCTTTCCCTGTCGTTATATATGTAACGCTCGCTGCTCTTTCCACGGATAAGCGGGCGTTTCTTATTTCTTGCCGTTGATCATATTTTCTAAAAGCTCTATTCCCTGCATAATAGTGTCTGTTCTTGGTATGCCTAATTGTTCGGAACAGTTTTTTATACGTTCGGCTTCACTCTTAGAAATTCGCAAATGCAGGCTTACGTCTTTGGCTTCACCGTTTTTTAACGGTCTACCCATTTTCTTGCCATTGCTTTCAGTTATAATATCACGTCCTTTCTTGACCTGCGGGGCAAAACGTGATATAATAAAAATATAAGAAAGGCGGCGGCAAGTCCGCCTATCTTATCTTTTGGGTTAAGCTCTGTTAGTTGTTTTCTAACAGGGCTTTTATTTTTTCTTTTGCTTGTTCTAAGTCTTGACAGCCTTCAAGGATTTCAAGTATCATCTTGATTATTAAGTTCATTTGCTTGTCTGTCATTTCCTCTGACA
>JAAVIG010000136.1 GCA_014796735.1 Oscillospiraceae bacterium | reverse complement strand
TTTTTGCTCCATAAAATTAGTGCGTGAAATGTCACTTATATAACTTGGTTGAATTGTTCAATGTTGGAAATTTGCAGTAACGTTTTATTAACGTTCGGGTCGCAGGTGCTGCGTTGTTGATTATGGGTTTTCATTGGTGACGTTGGCTGCTCCCATTGGTTTGTACAATGTATGATTATGCTTACTCCCCCAATTGGGTTGTACCGCCCTATCCGTTAAAAACGTTCCTTTTACAATAACTACCCTACCGCAGGGGCGGAGCCAAATTTTCGCCTTTGGCGAAAATTTTGAAATGCTAACGCATTTCAGCGGGCTTACGCCCGCGGCTTCGCCGCCAACCATTGTTCGTCGCTCTAAATCTCCCCTATCCAATCCCCTTCCTCACGAAAAACATTACATCCGCCGTAAGCACACCGCCATTTTCAATTTGACAACCGCCTCTCACTGTGATAAAATTATAAACAAACACCAATACATAAGGAGCATAAACAATGCAATACCCCGACTACCTATCCGAATTAAAAAAACTGCTTTCCAAAGACTTAAACTGCGCCGAATCCGACTTTGACAAGGAGGAAAATATTCTTACCCTCCCTGCCTTAAACGAAGGCAGACGCGTCTACAGCAAAGAAAAGGACTTCTTCCGAATGGCGACCCTCGGCACCAATGCCGTGATTTCTGCAAACGAAGCCCTGTTTCCGTTTTTGAAGGAATTTATAAATACCAAAAAAGGCTCCCGTCTTTTTGACCACCCAAATCTGAACCTTATCGAAAAGGAGCTTAACAAATACGGCTACACCCTTTACTATCCCCACCACATGTTCCTCAGCAAAAAGCAGGTAAAACCCCTGCAAACCTACCCTGTAAAGTGGTTTTACGGCTATGAAGAAATAAAACCCTTTTACGGCGATCAACGCTTCCCCAACGCCCTATGCGAAGAATACAAGCCCGAACGCCCCGACACCATAGCCGTATGCGCCTACGACAACGACAAAATAATGGGAATGGCGGGCTGCTCGGAAGACGCGCCCCGTTGGCTGCAAATCGGAATAGACGTCCTCCCCGAATACCGTTCCAAAGGCGTAGGCACCTATCTTGTAACGCTTCTAAAAAACAAAATCGAAGAGCAGGGCGACATACCCTTTTACGGAACCGGACTTACGCATTACCACTCATGGAATATTGCCTTAAATTCCGGCTTTAAACCCGTGTGGGCAGAAATAGAAGCAAGAAAAAAGGATTAAGCTTTTTTATTTGACAAATACAGCAAAAAATATTTTCTAAAGCTATTGCAAAATAGCCTAAAATATGCGAAAATAATAACAGTATATTAAACTAAAGAAAGGTCGGCAGTTATGAACAAAACAGCTTGTATCGTCCTTGCGGCGGGAGACGGAAAAAGAATGAACTCGGCTAAGCCGAAAGTGCTTATGGAAGTACTTTTCAAGCCGATGATAGGCTGGGTGCTGGACAGTGCCGAAAAGCTTTCCCCCGAAGAGATCTGCGTTGTAGTGGGCAACGGAGAAACCAAGATCCAGAACTACCTTAACACAAGAGGCAGACAGTACAGCATAGCAAGACAAACCGTCCGCTTAGGCACGGGTCACGCCGTAATGCAGGCGGAGCAAACGCTGAAAAACAGCGAAAACGTGCTTATCCTCTGCGGCGACGCCCCCTTTATGGACGACGAAACAATGCGCTGCGCGCTGAAAATGCACTTGGAAGGCAATTGCGGCGTTACGGTCATTGCCGCTTCTCCCGATAACCCCTTCGGCTACGGCAGGATAGTGAGAGACGAAAAGGGCGATCTGCTTAAGATAGTGGAGCAAAAGGACGCCACCGTAGCCGAACAGCATATAAGAGAAATAAACTCGGGGGCCTATTGGTTCAACAGCAAGGCCTTGCTTGAAGCGCTCCCCAAGCTTTCCGACAGCAACGCCTCAAAGGAATACTACCTTACCGACGCCATAGCCCTTATAAAAGAAGCGGGACACCGCGCCGCCGTATGCACCGCAACTCACAAGGCGGTAGTCTTGGGCGCAAACACCAGGAACGACTTATACAGCCTGAACTACTTCGCGAGAATGGCGGTAATAGGCGATCTTCTCCAAAAAGGCGTGGAATTTCCCTGCACCGACGGAATAATCATCGGAACGGACGTTGAAATAGGACAGGACACCGTTATTCTGCCCAACACCATAATAAGAGGAAAATGCAAGATCGGCTGCGGCTGCGAAATAGGACCCAACAGCCTTATCGAAAACACCGAGATAGGCGACTTCGTTGTATTAAATAACGTTCAGGCATATCAAAGCAAGGTGGAAAGCGGCGCAACCATAGGACCTTTCTCCCAGCTCCGCCCCAATTCCCATATAGGAAAAGGCGTTAAAATAGGCGACTTTGTGGAGGTAAAAAATTCCAATATCGGCGACAGAACCTCGGCAGCGCACCTCACCTATATAGGCGACAGCGACGTAGGCGAGGGTGTAAACTTCGGCTGCGGCTGTGTTACCGCCAACTACGACGGAATACAGAAATTCCGCACAAAGATAGGCGACAACGCCTTTATCGGCTGCAATACAAATCTGATAGCACCCGTAGAGGTGGGCGAAAACGCTGCAACAGGTGCAGGCTCCACCATAACCAAAAATGTACCTCCCAATTCCTTAGTGTTGGAGAGAGCCGACGCAAAGGTAGTGCAAAACTGGGAAAAAAATAAATTAAGAAAAAGGAAATAATACTTCAATCTACAAACCCCAAAGCAGCTCCCCGCTTTTCAAAAAGCACCCCAAATTTTTTACTGCTTTTACGAAAGCAGAGAAAGGACGTTCAAATGATTTTTCACGGCAAAGGCATCAAAATCTTCTCCTGCTCCTCAAACAAGCCCTTAGCCCTTGACATCGCCAAAGATTTGGGACTCCCCTTAGGCAACTCCGAGATAGGTATTTTCAGCGACGGAGAAATAAGCTGCTCTATCAGCGAAAGCGTAAGAGGCTCGGACGTTTTCATTATCCAGTCCACCTCGTGCCCCGTAAACGATAACCTTATGGAGCTGCTTATAATGATAGACGCCTTAAGGCGTGCCAGTGCCGCAAGCATTACCGCCGTTATCCCTTACTACGGCTACGCGAGACAGGACAGAAAGGCTAAAAGCCGCGACCCGATCTCCGCAAAGCTCACCGCCAATCTTATCACAACGGCAGGAGCGGACAGAGTGCTGACAATGGATCTCCACAGTCCGCAGATACAAGGCTTTTTCGATATTCCTTTGGATCACTTGCAGGGTGTCTCCGCGTTAGCCCCCTACTTTAAAAAGCTGTTTTCGGGGAAAGAAGAAAATCTTGTCTGCTTAAGCCCAGATGTAGGATCGGTTGCGAGAGTGAGGAACTTTGCCTCAAGGATCGGAGTGGGCTTTGCCATAATAGATAAAAGAAGACAAAAAGCCAACGTCTGCGAAGTGATGAACATAATCGGAGACGTCAAAGGAAAATCCGTTCTTATAGTGGACGATATGGTAGACACCGCGGGTACGCTGTGCAACGCCGCTAATGCGGTTATCGAAAAAGGCGGAGCCAAAGAGGTGTACGCCTGCGCCACTCACGGAGTGCTGTCGGGTCCCGCCATTGAGCGGATCGAAGCCTCTCCCATAAAGGAGCTTGTTCTTTTGGACACCATACTGCTGCCCGAGGAAAAGCGTATCGAAAAAATAAAGATACTGGGCACTCATAACCTTTTCGCACAGGCTATCGACCGCATTTACACCGACAAACCCATTTCAATACTGTATTAAAAATAAAAAAGGAAAATAAAATGGAATTCAATCAAAACGAAAACACCGAAGCCTTTTCCAAATCGGACACTGCGGAAAGCATATCCGAAACCGCAGCCGAAAACATATCCGAAAATATACCCTCGGAAGGCTTATACATAGCCGACGGCGGCAATGATGCCCAAGCTTTGCCGAAAGCTCCCGACATGATGGTACGATACAAAACCGATTGCTTTAAGTTAGGCTTTTATCTTACTCTGCTTCTGCTGCTCAGAATAATCGCACAAGGCATTTCGCCGGTAGTAAGCAGGGTAATCTACTCCCTAACCTCAAATATCGACGTAATATACGCCTTAAGCCTGTCATACTCGGCGCTGTTTTTGCAGATCATACCATCGATTCTGGGAGCCGTAATACTTAAATACAGCCTTAAAAACATAGCGGGTGGCTTTCACGTTCCGAAAAACAGCAAAAGAGCCTTTGCCAATTTCCCTGCCATTTACGGCGCGGGAATGACAATAAACCTGATTACTATGGGAATAATAATGCTTTTAACAGGCGGCGGAAATATAAACGACTCCATAAACAGCTTAGGCTTGGCGCCGCCCTCTATCCTTTCCTCCTTTACGCTGTTTATTATGTTGGTGGTGATCGCGCCGCTTTTTGAGGAGTTTGTTTTCAGAGGCGCGGTAATGAACCTGTTAAAGCCCTACGGAAGCGGAATGGCGGTATTTGTTTCCGCCTTTTGCTTCGGTATTTTCCACGGAAATTTTCAGCAGTTTTTCTACGCCTTTGCTTTGGGAATACTCTTAGGCTACATTTCCTACGCCACCGATTCCATGTTCTGCAACACGGTGCTTCACGCAATGTTCAATTCCATCAGCGGCATTATAATGATATTTGTCTCCACCGACGCGGTGCGAAAAAAAAGCATGGATCAAAGCGCGGTGCTTACCGACGGCGAACAGCTTATACTGACATTCTACGCAATATTTATGATAATAGTCCTGCTTACCGCCCTCATCGGCTTTTTAACAATGATAAAAAAGCTTTCCAAAATCAAAAGATATAAGCTGCCTAAAATGTGGGGCGAGGTAAGCAACAAAAAGAAGATCGCAATACTTATCCTTACTCTGCCCGTACTGCTTTCGATCCTGCTGATGACCGACGTTATGGGCGAAAATTACATTGCCGATCTCATAGCAAAAGCCGTCGGTTGATTGCCTGTAAAAATTTATCCAAACGCACCCTAAAAGTAAACGAAAGGTAAAAGCTGCCATGTATACGAGCTATATTCCCGTAGAAAAGCCTCAGCCTCCGATTCAGTTTGACCCGGCGCGCGAGCTTAAGCGTTCCCTTGTCAAGCTTGCGGTTTTCGCTTTGATCACGGTGATCACCCATAATTTCATGTATTATGTTTTTCTTTATCCCGCCTTGATACTTTTAAGCTTATTGCCCGAGGGCACAAGCGACACGGTATACTACGCGGTGCAGTGGATAATCAACGACATAAGCGTTTACCTTATTCCCGCTCTGTCGGCATATCTGCTTTTCAGAAACGATCTGAAAGCGCCCTTCCGCTATCAGAAGCACTCTACCTATATCCCGGCCCTGTCGATAGCCCTTATATTTTTCTCGGTGTGCTTTGTCGGCTCACTTACAACGATCATTTCCAACGCCATTGCAAGCGTGCTCGACTACCTGTTCGGCACAGGCGAGATTCCCGACGCTATGGCGGGCGCCTTGCCGCAAAACGGCAGCATGGGTACATTTATCGTGCTTATACTTACCACGGCGATCGTTGCACCCGTATGCGAGGAGCTGATTTTCAGAAAGCTTCTTTTGCAGCCTTTGAGAAAACACGGCGACGGCTTCGCGATAGTAACGACCGCTCTGCTTTTCGGCTTCACCCACGGAAATTTCGACCAGTTTCCCTATGCATTTGTAGTGGGCCTGCTGTTCGGTCTTTTGGCGGTCAATTCAAGCTCGGTCATTCCAACCATGTTCTTGCACACCCTCAACAATCTGTTGGTAACGGTGGGAAGCTATTCCGTTCTGATACTGGGCGAAAACAGTACTACAATTGCCATTGAAAACGTAATAGGCATATTCCTGAATTTTGCTTTCTGGGCAGGCATCCCTTCCATTATCATAATTTTAGCCTCGGGCATGCACAGGTCGGATTACGCCTTTCAGCTTTCCAAAGCGGAAAAGGCAAGGATCATTTTTACATCACCCGCTTCATATATTTTTGCCGTGGGATTAGTGCTGATGATGACAGATCTGCAGGGTATCGTTTTCAGCGCGTTAGGATTTTAAAATTAGTTTTATAATCGGTTTTATAATCGGTTAAACAAACGCCTTGCAATTATCTTTAAAATATGATATAATACAATATATAAAAGCCCAAAACTAATATGATAAGTAAAGGAAAAAGAAATGAACGATTTAAACCAAAACCAATACCAAGTCCCCGAAAATCCACAGGACATCACGGACAACAACGGCTTACAGAACAACTTTCCGGAAAACACGGCGGGTCAGGTAGGCTTCTATGAAAGCTCCGAGTACATAAGCCCCGTTTACGTTACCAAAAAACGCGGCGTTAACCCCCTTGCGATAATCTTGCCCGTGACGGCGGTAATAATCGCGGCAGTAGTTGTTTTTGTTTTGCTTATGCTTAACAAGCCCGTTTCCTACCAAGAGGCGGAAAAGAATTTCTTCGGCGGGCTTTTTTCCGCGGCGGAGCAAACAGAGGACGCTGTTTACGGACAGCTTGGCTCAGAAAAGCTGACGGTGGATTTTTCGACACCATTGGGCGACCTTGCGGGAATCGATCTGTCGGAATACAAGCTTGAGATCGACACAGCAAGCGGAGAAACCGCCGCTTACGCTATCGTCAAAGCAATGTTGGGCGAAGATATAAATCTGAACGCCGAAATGTGGCTTGACCGCGCGGGCAGCCAAAACTACATCCTTTTACCCGAAATTTCAGATATTTACCTGATGCAGGATTACTCCGACAGCACTCAAACTGCCGAAGATTATGCCGATTACGCGGAAAGCCTGCAAGAGGTTTTTGAAAAGACCTCCGAGGTATACTTTGAGATCGTGGGCGACCCCGAGGTTGAAAGGAACGTTGAATTTACTGTCAGCAATGTTACTTATACCGCGGACAGAACGGTAATTCATCTTGACATAAGCCAACTTGCTACTATCGTCAAAGCGTTTGTTGAAAATATGGCTGAAAATTCCAAAACCGCCGAGCTTCTTTGCCGGATAGGAGAGTATGACACTGTTGATGAAATGCGGGAGGCTTTAAAGGAGTTTGCAGACACGCTTCAGGAGAGCATTGACGGTACGGGCGATGCTGACGGCGCACTCGATATGGTCGTTTACATAAAGAACAATACCGTTATCGGCAGAGAAATAGTTGTTTCGGATTACGGCATTGATGAAAAGCTTTTCTTTGACCTGTACCAAATTCCCACAGAAAACGGCGAAAACGGTTATTTCAGATTTAAGAATACAGATGCGGACAGCTACGAGGTGTCCGAGCTGACGTTTTCCTATAATGACGAAGCCGAGGGCGATCTTCACAGAGGCACGCTTTCCCTTGATGTAACCGAAGACGACGAAACGGTAAGCGTCAAAGCTTCCTACAACAGCCTTTCCTTTGCTGAGGAAAGCTTCGGCGGCGCGATTGACATTACACTGAAAAACAACCAACAGTCGGATTTCATGGATATAGGCGGTCAGACCGACTACTCCGTTAAAATCGATCTCGCAAAGGAGACCGATAAGAAAGCAATAAACATTACCGTACCCAACATCTGCACCGTTAGACTTGTTTCGGAGCCCTCAGACCTTGAATTTAAATCTGTACCCTCACCCGACCCAAGTAAAATTGCAGTTATTAACGGTGATTTTGAGGAATCAGACGCGCTGGAGCAGTTCCTCGATGATCTCTTGAATTACTTCTATCCCTCTTATGATGAACCCGATTACGATGTAAACGACTATCCCTATTTCCCCGAAGTGACCGAAGCGGAAAATGATCCAACTGATATGAGCGTTATCGCGGGCGACTGGGCGCCTGTAAAAATGGAGATTGTTGGCGAGGAACACTATCTTGACAGCGAAGAGCTCGGCAGTTATATGAAAGGGCTCACATATTCGTTTTGGGCTGACGGCGTGCTTATCGTAACAGATGCGGAAGCGGATATCACAGAGGAATACAACTGTTATTTCGACAGTACCGAAAGAAACCATATACTGCTTGAAGATAATATTTATTACTCAATCTATTACGATGAAATTACCGACACGTTTTTGTTCAGCGACAATGACGGCTTAATTATGATTTGGTTTGAGAGAAAATAATACTTAAGATAACTAAAAAAATAAATATAAATGCAACCCGTCAAAACCGAGAAAAAATAAGGTTTTGACGGGTATTTTTGTTATTAATACTATTATCCAATTAAAAACTTGAAAAAATGGTTTTAATTGGATAATAGTGCTTTGGGTGTAATATCCATTTAAACTTTGATTTTATATTGTGTTTAAATGGATATTAGTAT
>JAAVIG010000135.1 GCA_014796735.1 Oscillospiraceae bacterium | reverse complement strand
ATACTATTATCCAATTAAAAACTTGAAAAAATGGTTTTAATTGGATAATAGTGCTTTGGGTGTAATATCCATTTAAACTTTGATTTTATATTGTGTTTAAATGGATATTAGTATAAAAATATCATCGGGGGTGAGAAAATGATCAAGAATGTTTCGGACGCAATAAATAAGTATAATAATTACGGCAATTACAATAACTCTAAAGCTTACGGCAAAGACAAGGCGGACAAAACCGACGGAAAAAATCCCTCCGATTTTCAAAAGACGGAAAAGGGGAGATTTGACAGCTTTGATTACAGTTCGCACAGTAATAACAAGACCGTTAAAACCGCAAACGGCAAAAGCTATTTTGTTAACGGCGCGGAAATAGGCGAAAATGACAAATGCACC
This sequence comes from Oscillospiraceae bacterium, assembly GCA_014796735.1. GTDB lineage: Bacteria > Bacillota > Clostridia > Oscillospirales > Ruminococcaceae > Ruminiclostridium_E. The sequence continues at coordinate 10,744 of JAAVIG010000135.1, read as the reverse complement.
GAAAAAAAGATGAAGGGCGCTTTTGCCGAGGCTTCAAAGGGCTATGATCTGGTAAGCGGAAAAACCGATGATTACGGCAGCTATATGATAAGGTCTACAAAAAAGTCGGTAATTTACATCGACCCGCGTTTTTATGAATCCATTGCCGACGATCCCGAAAAAATCAAGGAGTATTCCGACGCTATCGAGTCTATGAAGCGGATAGATAAGCAGATGGAGCGCAAAGCCAAGGCACAGGGGAAAACCATTGTGTCAAGAGGCTGGTATATCGACAAGGACGGCGGCATAAGCAGCTGGAGCATTGTAAAGAGCGAGAAAAAGGTTAAGAAAACTCAGCTTGAAAAAATGCGGGATCTGCAAAAGAAAATTTCGGAAAAAAGAAACGAGAGGAAAAAAGCGGAGCTTAAGGCAGAGAAAAAACGCAGCGAAAGGAAAGAGGAACTGTTAAGATTAGAGGGCAGCAAAAAGGCTGCAATGAAGGAAAAATTCAAGCGCAAGGCAAAAAAATGCACCGTGATAGACCTTAACGACCTTGAAATAATGCGCAGGTCAAGACAGAAAACCGTTCAGAAAAAGACGGTCACTTCCATAGGGAGCGGATATTCGATTTAAAATTCCCAGTTAATAATTCTTAATTCATAATTGCGGAGCGGCTTTGCCGCGGATTTTAATGTTAAGCCTAAGTTTACGGGCTTGTGGCTGACATTGGGAAAATGTGAAAGGAAAAGATTATGCATATTTCGGGAGTACAAGGCTCGCAGCAGGCGGGAGTTACCAAAAAGCAAAGCTCCGATCCTATCATAAAGGAGGCGCAGGACAAGATAGCCGAGCTTCAGAAACGCATGAAAGAGCTTGTCAATGACGATACTCTTGACGCAAAATCAAAGGCGGAGCAGAAAAAGGAAATGCAGGCGCAGATCTCCGAATTAAACTCCCAAATAAAGCAAAGGCAGGCGGAGCTTCGCAAGCAGGAGTATGAGTCTAAGAAAGCCCGTCAGTCCAAGTCAGGCGGGGGCGTACATAAGGGAAGCGCGGACGCTTTTTCCGTACAGGGCACTAACGCTTTGCTGTCCGCCTGCAATGCGGTAAAAATTTCCGACGCTCTTGGCGATCTTGCAAAGGGCATGGAGCTTACCGCAAGACGGTTAAGCTCCGAGATAGAAAAGGATATAGAAAGAGGTGCGGACGTTTCCGTAAAGGAAAATATGCTCTCCGACTTGAAGGAGGGTATCGCCAATACAAAGAACAATCAGCTGGAAATATTGGTGGACGCAAATATAACCATGAATTCCGCCGCAGAGGACGAGGAGGAAGAAGATGGCGTGGTTGAAGACACGGAGGAATCCGAGGAGACAGAGGGCGAAAATGCCGAGGTTTCCGAGGGAGAGACAAGCATAAAATCCGACGGCATTAAAATAGAGGGAATTTACGATAAGGACGGGAATCTGTCGACGGAAGGCAAGGAAGAAAGCGATTTCGAGGATAGAGCGTAGTTTTAAATTTCACAGAGGAGGATTTTTACAGTGAATCAGATAAAAGAAACCGCCTACAAGTCGGGCGGGTTTATAGGAAAATATCAAAGGTTGATAAAGGACGAGGTAATCCCGTTTCAGTATAAAGTCCTGCGCGACGAGGTGGAGGGCGCGGAGAAAAGCGGCGTTGTTGAAAATTTCATAAACGCGGGTATGGTTCTCAGAGGAGAAAAGCCTTACGGAGATTTTTACGGAATGGTGTTTCAGGACAGCGACGCGGCAAAGTGGATTGAAGCGGCGGCTTATTCTCTTGCCAATTTCCCGGACAGCGAGCTTGAAGAAAAGGCGGATAATCTGATAGACGTTATTGCGGCGGCGCAGGACGAGGACGGCTATCTGAATACGAGGTTCACCATATCGGACAAGGAAAAGCGGTGGACAAATCTTTTGGAAGCTCACGAGCTTTACTGCGCTGGGCATATGATGGAGGCCGCCTGCGCTTATTATGAGGCAACTGGCAAGGATAAGCTGCTTAAGGTGATGCTGAAAAATACCGACTGCATATATAAGCGGTTTATTGAGGAAAAGAACGGCGGCTGTTCGGGACACCCCGAAGTAGAGCTTGCGCTGATGAAAATGTACCACCTTACGGGAGAAAATAAGTGCTTGGAGCTTGCACAGTATTTTATTGACGAAAGAGGAAAAGACCCCGATTTCTTCAAGAACGAAGCGGCAAAGCGGAACTGGACGGTTTGGGGGAACAACGCTTCCGACACCGCTTATATGCAATGTCACATGCCCGTGAGGGAGCAAAGCACGGCTGTGGGTCACGCGGTTCGGGCGGTTTATCTGTATACGGGCATGGCGGAGCTTTCGGCTAAAACGGGAGATAAGGAGCTGCTTGAAGCTTGTAAAACCCTTTGGGACAGTATCACAAAAAGGCAGATGTATGTAACGGGCGGAATCGGGTCAACGGTTATCGGGGAAGCCTTCAGCGTGGATTACGACCTGCCCTCCGACACCGTCTACGCCGAGACCTGCGCCGCTATCGGACTTATTTTCTTCGGCTCGGCAATGCTTAAAAACGAGATAGACGGCAAGTACGGCGATATTTGCGAGAGAGCCTTTTATAACGGAGTTTTAGCGGGAATGGCGCTTGACGGAAAAAGCTTTTTCTATGTTAATCCTTTGGAGGTCATACCTAATATATCGGGGAAATCGCCCAATTACAGGCACGATTTAACGCAGAGACCAAAATGGTACGCCTGTGCCTGCTGCCCTCCCAACTTGGCAAGGCTTGTTTCCTCTTTCGGAAAGTACGCCTACGGGGAAAATGCGGACACGGTGTACTGTCATATGTTTGCGGACGGAGAGGTAACCTTTGAAAACGGCGTTGAAATGACCTGCGAAACAAATTATCCTTACGATTTTACGGTTAGCTACAAGGTGAAAAAAGCCGAGGGAAAGACACTTGCGGTGAGAATACCGGGCTGGAGCAAAAAATACGAGCTGCTTCTCAACGGAAAGATTCTGGGAACGCGTGTAGAAAAGGGCTATGCTTACATAGAGGTAACAAGCGGCGATGAAGTAAAGCTTATATTGGACGGAACACCGCGGTTTGTTTATCCCTCCTCGAAAATACATAGTCTTACGGGCAGCGTTGCGGTTATGAGAGGCCCTCTTGTGTACTGCTTCGAAGGCAAGGATAACGAGGACGATGTTATTTCGCTGTCTTTGAAAACAGGTGAGGGATTGAGTGTGTCGGAGTTTGATTCCGATCTGCTGGGCGGTACGGTGACGGTTACGGCTTCGGCGGTAAGGCAAACGGCTTTTGAGGAGCTTTACAGCGATGAGGAGCCGCAGACGTGTGAGTGCAAGGCGGTGGCTGTGCCTTACTATGTTTGGGGGAATCGCGGGGAAGGTCAGATGAGAGTTTGGATGGATAAAGCGTAAAAATTTTCGGTAAGAAACAAAACGGCAATGTCGCGTAAACAGTTCGCGGCAGTGCCGTTATTATTTCTTATTGCTAATACTGATTTACAATAATTTTCAATCAGCTGTTAAATTATCTTTAAGCTTTGATTGAATATCTGCATAATATATCGGATCTCCGTTTTCATCAAACGCCCAAAGGTCGGTATCGAGCATATTTTCGTATTTTGCGGAAAGGTATTTTAATTCGATTTCATCATAGTTAAAACCCTCAAGCTTGTTGATTGGTTCAAGTCTCATGTTTTCAACGCTGCCGTCGGAATAGGTTATTTTGATGTCGATAAGCAGGTCGTTCACTCCGTTCGGAAATGTGCGGTTGTTCAGCCAATTGGTAAACACCGGAGTTATTCTCTTTCCGTCCTCGTCAAAAAATTTAAGCTTCGCATGTGAAATAATCCAGTGGTAATAACAGTCGGGAACGGGTTCTCCGAGAGCTTCGGAGGGCAATTGCACGGCAATAAATTCAACCGTTGCGCCTACTTCACGGTCGTACTCAAAATCACAGTAAGTCTTAAGGGTATGACCGCAGACCTCTGTTTTCCCTGTTAAGAAAAGGTATTCGTATCCGCCGCCCGAAAAATGAAAACTATCGTGATTATCTGGATTGTAGTTGCAGGGGTTAAAGGTACAGGTGTGATTGCCTTTGTTGGGAAGTGTGACTTTTACGTTAACAAGCTTATTGTTGATTTTGCAGTATTCGTTCCCATTTTCGTCGATAAGCCAGATGCCGGAGTAACCCTCATTGCTTATATCGCCAATATCGCTCCGTCCAAGCTTCAGCTCGCCTGTAGGTGTCATTCCGTTTTTTTCCTCGCCCAGCATCTCCGACGGAAGCTCAACTGTCAGGATTTCCACTGTCGAGCCGTCAACATCAATGTAAACGTTGTAATACGGCTCAATATAGTCCCCGTTCAGCTTGACCTCGGGCGCAGAAGACAGCGCGCCTACCGTAACTCCCGTCACCGTCAGCACCGCGGCTGCCGCTGCGATAAAGGCGGGCTTAAGTTTAAACCGCCTTGCGGAAACAAGCTCGTCGTTGTTTTCGGTTTCATTTATTCGGCTGAAAACCGCGGTTTTGATTTTTTTTCTGCGAGCCTTTGACAGCTTTTCAATACCCTTCGGCTCGTATTTTTTAAAAAATTCCTTAAACATAGTCACACCCTCTTTTCGTCAGATATTCTCTGAGCCTTGCTCTTGCGCGGGAAAGCACGCTTCGCACCGAGCTTTCGCTTAAATTCGTTTTAACGGCAATTTCCGAGGCCTTTTCTCCGTAGAAATAAAACAGCATAAAAATCTCTCGGTCGCGTTGGGAAAGCTCCAGCAAGCCGTCTTCAAGAAAGCTCATTAACTCGTTAAGCTCCGCCTGTTCCGCTGTTTCAAAATCGTCCGCTATTTCAAATTCCGAAATATCATTATCAGACAGCATTTGCGCTTTGCTGCGGCGAAAACGGTTTTTTACCGCGTTTCTTGCTGCCGCGGAGAGGTAAGGACGAAGCCCCGATTTTGGGTCAAGCCCCTCCCTGTGCTGCCAGAGTGCAAAAAACACGTCGCTGCAAAGCTCGTCTATATCGTTTTCCGACAGGCTTTCGCGGGAGAAATTTCGTATCACCGCGCAGACGTAGCCAGAATAGCCGTCGATTATTTTTTCCAATGCGGCCGCAGAGCCTTTTTTCAGCTTTTCGGCAAGCCGTTCTTCTTTTTCCAATATAAAACCTCCGGATCAGGAACATGTTCCTTTGCTGTTCACTTCTATATACACATTTTTTTCAAAAACGCTGCAAAAAATTTGAAAATAAAAAATAAAAAAAAACGAACCTTTTAAAACCTAAAACTACCACTTGCAAAAAGCGTACAAATATGCTATACTATATTTAAGAACTGCATTTGTTACGCAGGGATTAGTATTATACTAATTCACAATCATTTTGCAGGTCACGGTCTGCAAAATGATTGTGAATTACACCCGAAGCACTAATCCTTTTTCTGAAAGGGATTAGTATTACATATAAGGAGATAAGTCATGAGATTAGTAACACGTTCCGATTTTGACGGATTGGCCTGCGGCGCATTGCTTAAAGAGGCGGGAATTATCGATAGCTGGATTTTCGCACACCCTAAGGATCTACAGGACGGCTTGGTGCCCGTAACAGAAAACGACTGTCTCGCAAACGTACCCTTTGTAGAGGGCTGCGGCTTGTGGTTCGATCACCATTCCAGCGAGCACGAAAGATTACAGCTTGAGGGCAAGTACAAGGGAGAAAGCCGTATCACTCCTTCCTGCGCAAGAATAATCTACGAATATTACGGCGGACAGGAACGCTTTGCTCACTTTGACGAGATGATGGAAGCGGTGGACAAGGTGGATTCGGGCAACCTTACCGTTGACGAAATATTAAACCCCAAAGGCTGGATATTGGTGGGCTTTTTGATGGATCCCAGAACGGGATTGGGCCGCTGGAGAAACTTCACCATTCCCAACTATCGTTTAATGGAAGAGCTTATTGACGCGTGCCGCACAATGAGCACCGAGGAAATATTGAATTTATCCGACGTTAAGGAAAGAATAGAGGTATATAACGAGCAGACCGAGAAATTCAAGGAAATGGTAAAACAGCATACCCGTGTCGAAAAGGACGTTATTATATCCGATTTAAGAGGAGTAGACCCAATTTATACGGGAAACCGCTTCATGATCTACAGCCTTTATCCCGAGCAGAATATCTCCGTTTGGATCGTAAACGGAAAGGGCGGTTTGGGCTGTTCCGCAGCGGTAGGGTACAGCATTATCAATAAAACCTCCAATGTGGACGTAGGCAGCCTTATGTTGAAGTATGGCGGCGGCGGACACAAAAAGGTTGGTACTTGTCAATTCTCCGACGAGGATATGAATGAAAAGCTGCCTAAGCTGATCGATGAGATCGTTAATTATAAGGGCTAAGCTTATATTTAAAATAAAAGGGCAATCGCTTTTTTGCGGCTGCCCTTTAATTTTGCGATAAAAAAGGAACCCTATAAAAGGGTTCCTTTAATCACAAGTTAACGTCTTGCAGTACGTGTCCAATAAGCGGTTTTGCGAAGCAAAATTTCGGACAGCGTCCGAAAAGCTTGTTGGACGACTTTGGAAGGTCTCGTCAGAGACCGACAAAGTTTACTTTCTCTTCTTAGCAACTACAACCGCACCTGCTGCAACGATAGCGATACCTGCAACAGCAGCTACACCCTCAACGCCTGTGTCAGCATTGTTCTTGTCAGTGGTAGCAGCGGGAGCAGATGTGTCACCTGCTGCGGCGGGAGCCTGAGCCTCGGTAGCTGCTTCGGTAGCTTCTGTAGCAGCGGGAGCTGCAGCTTCTGCGGGAAGTGTTAAAATAGCATTGCCGCTGGCGTCCTTGAGTACTATCTTGTCAACATTTACTGCAATTCCGTCAGAATAGTTCTGGAAGGTTAAGATTACGGATTGCTCATCTGCAGGGATAGCTTCGGGAAGTACAACATTGAAGGTGTCGCCGCTCTGCAGATTGCCCCATGTTCTGTTTTCGCCGTCGTTGGAGTAGTCGCCGATCTGTGTCCACCAGCCGCCGCTCTCATACTGAACAATGCATGCGCCGCCAATCCAGTCTTCTTCTCCTGCTTCCCAAGAAAGGGTTACATCGTAAGAAGCGATCTGAGAAGGATCGAGATTGTAGAGGTCGCCTCCAACAGCGTCGCCGCTGAGGAAAACCTGGTAGTTTCCGTTGCCGTCGTCTGCGGAATAGGGTATGCTTGAAGTAACGGTTCCTGCGCTTGCAGCAACAGCCATTGCGCTTACTGCCAAAGCAGAGGCAGCTGTGCCGGCAATGATTTTTTTAATGTTCATTGTAAAATTCCTCCAAAATAGTTTTTTGTTAAAAATTAGGAGATTATCCTATTAAAAATTATATCTTATATGCCGTGCGATTGCAACAGTTAATAGTTACAATCTTTATCCTTATTTTTGAGTGAAACTGCTTAAACATACAATACATTTTTTGTTAAATTTACTTAAAAACAAACTTTTCTTAGTTTTTAGGTAAAATTCAACCAAATAATCTTATACGGGCATCACCTTATTTGTCTTGTCGGCGTGGATATTGTCGATTCCGTTTTCCTTGTCTCTGCGCTTTTCAAAGAACTTTTCGGCTACCTGCCCGAACATGGCGTAGCTCAATACGTCCTCCTCCTGCTCCGCCCACTTTGCTGCTTCCGATTTGAGCTTATCCAGCTCGGGAGCGATCAGGTCGGCGGGACGGCAGTCGATAGGCGCCTCGTCGCCGATAATCTTTTTCCTGAAAGCGGGGTCGATGTCAACGGGGGTTTTTCCGTATTCGCCGCGTACAAGACCTTTAAATTCCTTGGTAACTGTCTTGTAGCGTTCGCCCATAATTACGTTGAATACCGCCTGTGTGCCTACTATCTGGCTGGTAGGCGTTACCAGCGGAGGATAGCCGGAATCCTCTCTTACTCTCGGAACCTCCTTAAGCACCTCGTCCAGCTTGTCGGATTTTCCCGCCTGCTTAAGCTGTGAAACAAGGTTGGACAGCATGCCGCCCGGTACCTGATAAAGCAGTGTGTTTGCGTCTACGCCCATAACCTTGGGGTCAAGCTGTCCGCTCTTAAGGTATTTTTCGCGCAGCTTCTGGAAGTAGTCGCGAACCTCGTTGAGTGCGTGAAGATCAAGTCCCGTGTCGTACTCGGTGCCCTGCAGCGCCGCAACCATGGATTCGGTAGAGGGGTGGCTGGTGCCCATTGCGAGAGGTGAGATTGAGGTGTCGATAACGTCCGCGCCCGCCTCGATGCCCTTAAGCAGCGACATTGAAGCAAGACCCGACGTATAGTGAGAATGGAGCTGAATGGGTATCTTTACCGCTTCTTTAAGAGCCTTTACAAGCTCGTAGGTGGTGTAAGGCTTAAGCAGTCCCGCCATATCCTTGATACAGATGCTGTCCGCACCCTCGTTTTCAAGCTGTTTTGCAAACTCAACGAATTTTTCGTTGGTGTGAACGGGGCTTAAGGTGTAGCTGATACAGCCTTGGAAGTGTGCGCCCTCTTTTTTGGCGGCTTTTATGGAGGTCTTCATGTTGCGTATATCGTTCAGAGCGTCAAAGATACGGATAACGTCAATACCGTTGGAAACGCACTTCTGAACAAAGTATTCCAGAACGTCGTCGGCATAGTGACGGTAGCCTAACATATTCTGTCCTCTGAACAGCATCTGAAGCTTTGTGTTGGGCATTTCCCTGCGAAGTATTCTTAATCTTTCCCACGGGTCTTCATCAAGGAAGCGCAGACAGCTGTCAAAGGTGGCGCCGCCCCAGCACTCTACCGAACGGTAGCCGATCTTATCCATAGTGCCGAGGATAGGGCGCATTTCGTCCATAGTCATACGAGTAGCGATAAGTGATTGGTGAGCGTCACGAAGGACTGTTTCGGTGATACCCACCTTTTTTACATTAGCCATATGTGATCATTCCTTTCGCTTTTTAGTTAAGTGTAGCTATAACCGAGCCTGTGGAAACGCTGTCGCCTTTGTTTACGTTAATGCTTGCGATAGTGCCGTCTCTGTCAGCAACAACGTCGTTTTCCATTTTCATGGCTTCAAGCACCGCTATGACAGTACCGTTTTTAACAGGGTCTCCGACCTTTGCCTTAACCTCAACGATAGTTCCGGGCATGGGGGCTGTGATCTTTACGCTTCCGCCTCCAGCGGGAGCGGCCGCGGGCTTGGGAGCGGGCTTAGCGGCGGGTGCGGCTTGCGCAGGTGCAGCAGCGGGAGCTGCTCCGTCGTTCGCAACTTCTTCAACCGCAACGTCGTAAGCGGTTCCGTTTACTGTGATGTTATATCTTTTCATAAGATTTGGTTCCTTTCTCCGATTTTTATTCAGTAAAGTTCACGTGATTGCGTTTTTGTGAACAAATTTAATAAACAAAGTTAATGTGTTTTCTTGCAGGTGCCTGTACTCTCTTGCCCGAAAGCATTTCAAGCGCGCTGTTTACCGACGACCAGATGTCCTCAGCGGAAATTACCCTGTCAACCGCGCCTTTTTCCATTGCGTTTACCGCGCTTGCTTCACTTGCCTTGTACTCTTCCGCCGCCGCCTCGATCTCAGCCTTGCTGTTCAGCTTGTCGGAGTACAGGAAAATCGCCGCCGCTTTGGGAGTTGTGGGGGCAATTACCGCCTGTTCGAGGGCAAGTGTAACATCAGCGTTCATGCCACAGAAAACTGTGAACGCTCCGCCCAGAGCATTGCCCGTTATAACGGACACCTTGGGAGTGGTAGCGGAGGCATAGACCTGTGTAAGCTTAGCCGCGTCGCGTATGCTTCCCGCAAGCTCCGCCGCGCTGTCGGCGGCAAAGCCCTCGCTGTCAACTATAGTTACAACGGGGATCGAGAAAGCGTCGCAGATTCCAACGAATCTTGCTATCTTGGCGGTGTCCGCAGCGGTGAGCTTATCCTCCGTTTTATTTGTGGCAACAAATCCGACTGTTTTCCAGTTAACGCTTCCCAATGCGGTGTAAGAAGCCTTGCCGAATTCGGGGAACAGCTCGATCAGGCTGTCCTTGTCCGCCACTGTCTTGACCATTGCTTCACCCTTAAGGGAAGCATCGGCGGTATCGGTGGGGAGAGCAAAGTAATCGTTGCCCGCCACCTCTAAATTGTTCTGAGGAAGTATCGCCGCCAGAGCTTTTGCCTTTTTGATAGCTTCGGCAATATCCTTTACGGTCATGCAGGAAACGCCCGAAAGAGCAGCGTTCTTTGCCGTGCCCGCACCCGCGCCCGCTGTAATGAAGGGAGCGGTAAGGAAAAGCTCGGCTTTTTCGGTCATTATGACGAAATCAGCCATGCAGGCGAGAGAAGCGCTTATGCCGCCGCACACGCCGCTGACTATTGATATTTGGGGAGCAACGCCCGAGATCGAAGCCGAGGCGTTTGCAATATCCCCGTAAGCGGTGAGCAGTTCAACGCCCTCGGCAATATCGCCGCCTTTGGAATCGTAAACCGCTATAACGGGTGCGCCGTTCTTTACCGCAAGGGAGTACAGCTTAACTATTTTTTGAGCCGCCGCCTTGCATACAGCGCCGCTTTTTACCGAAACGTCCTGAATAAAGGCGTATACGGGGCAGCCGTCCACCTGACCGTAGCCTGTTACCACGCTTCCGCCCGTATAGGGTGAAAGCTCGGTGAAGCTGTCCTCATCAAACATGGAGATAAGGGTATTTCTTGCTTCGCTTGAAGCATTTTCTTGCTGCAGCTGCGCCAAAGTCT
>JAAVIG010000134.1 GCA_014796735.1 Oscillospiraceae bacterium | reverse complement strand
TATAGACTGTTGGCAGCAATTCGGCCGAATCAAAAGTAAACGGCTGAAATAATCTTAAGCTGCAATTTACCGTTTTGAATTCGGTAGGCAGAATATTATGTTCTTTCTTGAAAGCCCGGGTAAAATTCTCTTTGGAATTAAAGCCATACTCAAATGCAATATCCGAAATCGGTCGCTCTTCTCCAATGCGGCATACAATCTCCGAAATACGGCGTTTTCGTATATAGTCGGCAGGCGTAAGACCTATATTTTTTCGGAATATACGCAGAAAGTGGTACTCTGAATACCCTGCAATCTGTGCAAGCATTGTATTATCCATTTCCTCTTTCAGATGCTCTTCAATATAATTCAATGCCTGCTGAATATACATACGTTCCATTGTATATTATCTGCTCCTTTCCTCCATAATTATAACATATTAAAAATCAGTATGATTGATAAAAATTGCTGTTTTATACCAATCCCTTTTTAAACTGACGTAATACCCACAGTTTAAAAAGGGATTGGTATTATACTAAAAATTTTCCGAGGCGCCACGAAATTGAGCGCCTCGGATCTGTCTTAAGGACGTTTTTACAGCCCCATTTGTAAGTTATGAAAAGCAAAATTTGTAAACAGTATTACGGATACAGCCTATCTGTTCTTTTGCTTTTCCCTCTCGGCAGCTTGTTTATCCTGTTTATAATACGTCCGCACGCGTCTATATGCATCATCCAGTGCCTTGAAAACGGCATTCTGATAAGTCCCTCAATACTTTTTCCGCACCAGTAATCCACCAGCCAAAACGCGTTTTCGTCGGTGCTAACAACATTCAGCTCCAATAAACGCGCCTTATCGCTGTCTGTCATTTTTCTTTTCACATCGTCGTACGTAAGATCGCTCAGCAAAAGCTCCGTGCTTTTCTTTACCTCTTCAATGTAACTGTACAGCCCGTCAATATTGAGCTTGGCGGAAAATTCGGCAATTTCCTCTTTTACAAGCTCGTTTCCGGTAGTAATAATAGGCGAAGCCGTGCGGTTCTGATAGTTTCCCGAAAAGAATACCTGCTCTCCTCCCCTGATAAGCGTATTTGCGACAATATCCTCAATACGGAAAATATGCCATAAGGAATAAGCAACCGTTTTGCTTTCATATCCTTTGCTGTTTATATAAGGGATCGCGCTGTATTCTTCCAGACAAAGCTTGTTTTTAAAACCTTTTATCTCCTCCATCATATAGCCGCGAAGCTCCAAAAGAGTATTGATCCCATTTTTAAACTCGCTTTTCTTTTTGATTTGAGCCTGCATAACTTTATTCAACTCGGATCGCTGTTTATTCATAAACTTCTCCTTTCATCAAACCGTACGTTCAAAATCGCTTCATCAAACCATATTTTTAATTCTTCTTCCGTTACCCTCCATATTCTGACCTGCTCTTGACCCAAAACAAAGGGAACGTATTCAAAGCTTTCGTACAGCGGCGCAATATTCCAAATATCGCTGCCGCCGCTTCTCGAAACATAGTAAATATTATCATAATCGGCGGCAATACGGCAAAACTCCGAATAATCGCTCGTACCCTCGGGATCGGTATGAAAATTGTAGGAATAAAACGTGTTAAACGCTATCGAATAAAATTTTACATCGGGAAGATAAGCTATTATCTGTGAAGCGTCGTCGCCGTACGTAACAACAAGGTCGTTTTCTCCCATGTTTTCCTTTAAATACCTTGCCGCGCTTTTTGAGGGAACAAATTCCGTATTCATATCCTGTATATAATACTTTACGCCCGAGGGAACGGTCAGGGCAAGCAATACCGCAAGCAAAACGGAAACCGTTTTGTCGGGCTTCGCGTCCGCGAGTTTCATTTTATACAGCAGTCTTAAAATAAAGCTTTCGCCCTTTTTGGGCTCCTCGGGCAGCTTCGGAGCATTTTGAACAGCGGCGGCTTCTCTGTTTTCCATCTGTCCCATAACAAACACCGCCGCTAAGGTAAACACAAAAACGCTTGCCCTGTTGGGAGTGCTGTACCATACAACCTCGCATACCGCAATATAAAAAAGTATAAAAGTAAGGGCAATAATAAAAATACGTTTTTTATGCCGCATAACGATTATTGAAGCAAACAGACAAAGCTCGGCGACGGCAGTCATAATGTCGATCGGTATACCCGAAAGATTGGGCGCGACACAGCATAATATTATGATCAAAGGCGATTTTAATATGCTTTTCACCGCACTGTCAAAAGATAAAGCGCTGTTTGCGGCAAAATTGTTTGATGACAGTGACTCAAGCAGTGGAAGCACCAGGAAAGCCGCTCCCGCCGCCGCAATGACAATGCCGAGAACATTGAATATATTTTGTTTTTTACCCACGCTTTTCCAATCCTTTATAAGATCGATAAGCATATACAGTCCCAATATACCCGCAAGTCCGCTCATACATAAATGAGTGTTGGCGATAAAGGCGATAAGCAGTCCGAACAGAAGCGGGTGAGCCTTTCGCTTTGGATATATCACCGCGATAACACACAGCAGAAAATTTATAAGACAGTACGATCTCGCAATTATCGAATTAACAAAAAGCATTCCCGAGCAAAAGATCATCGCTGCTTTAAAATACGGTTTTACCGGAAAAAGAAATAAAATTATCGCGGCGGACAGCACCGACAAGCCCCAGCAGAAAAAGCCCATAGCCTCACAGGGAAGCCCCAAGGAGGTCAAGACATGCAGCAAAAGGAACCACAAAGGCGGATGTCCCTCGTATTTTAGAAAGGAGAATATTCCCGATATACTGTTATCCCGCGCTATATTCCAAGCCTGAGCTTCGTCAAACCAGTATTCGTGATTAAGCACACCGACAAACACTATGATCGCATATGCGATCAAAACAAGTATTCTTAAAAAAGCTTTTTCCTTATCAGCGCCAAGAGGCCTGACCTGTGTATATATCTGCATAGTGATATATTTCCTGTTCATTGTATTTGCAAACGGCAAAGTAGCGCTTGTTTGAACCGTAAGCTATTCCCCCGCTGTATGAGAAAATAAAGCTGTCATCGGGGAATGCGTCATCGGTCAGATACAGAATGTATACGTGGCTGTATTCGGACAGTTCGCCGCATATTTTTTCCGCGTCTATTTTTTCGGCGGGAGCAGTAAGCTTCATATAAGAGGTAAATTCACCGTAGGGCACGGAATAAATAAGGTTATCCGGCAGATATACCGACAGCTCGGGCAAGCCGCGCCAGAATGTCACAAACACCGCGTCCTCCTCAAGATTTTCCTTAATCAGCCGCGCAGTCCCTCCCGCGGCACAAAACTCACTGCCCAGATCCTTGTACAGAAACGATACTCCCACGGGAACCGTAACCGCAAAAATCACCGTTAAAATTATCGAAATTGTTTTTTGAGCGTTTTCATCGCATTTAACAACAAAGGCTATAAATTTTTTCATGGACTGTGACGACAGCATCAAACGTTTCCCTCTTCCGTTATTGTAAACGGGCTTTTCGCTTTGCGTAAAGCATAAAGCGAAAAAGAACGAAAGCAAATAAACGGCGGTTCTGTTGGGAAGCGGAATCCATAAGATCTCACAGGTCAAAATATATACGGCGATAAACCCTATCTCAATCGCCAACGCCTTTCGCCAGTGTCTTAACAAAATGAATATAAAGACAACTCCGAACTGTATAAGCAGCGAAAGAATCAACGGAACGGGAAAGGGCAGCTCCGAGTAATCCAGACACACCTCGGCAACTCTTGATAAGCTGAAAACCGCCGTACGCAAAATTGAAGTTACACTCGGAATATCTGATATTACCGCTTCATTCTCGCTTACAGAGCCTATAAGCGGCAAAACAAGCAGTAAAACTCCCAACCCCGCCGTAAGAAGTCCCAACCCCCGCCGCGCGTTTTGCTCAAGAGTGTTGTTTTTAATGTCGGAAAAAAATTCCCAAAGCATGTAGAGCCCTATCATTCCAACTATACCCGCAATAAAAACATGCGTGTTGGCAAGCAGTGCCAAAAGTATACCCAAAACAACGGGACGCTCCTTTCGCTTCGGATATACCGCCGCAATGAGGAACAGCAAAAGAGGAATAAGACAGTAAGACCTAAGCATTATGGAATTCAGATACAAAAAACCCGACGAACACAGTATCGATATTTTTAAAACAAGATCAGCTTTAACAATATACAAAAGCACTGCCGCGGACGCTGTCATAAAAAACCAGCTTATAAGGGAGCCGTATTCTACGGGAAATCCAAGCTTTGCAAAGGGCATAAGGATAATGTACCAGAGAGGCGGGTGTCCCTCTGCCTTTAACACAGCAAACAGGTCGGAAAGCTCGGTATCACGCGCTATTACCCACGCCTGCGCCTCGTCCAGCCACATTTCATGATTCAGCGCGCCTATAAGCGTGATCGTGCCGTATATCAACAGGACAGCTGTTTTTATAATAAAATCCTTTCCGCGGACGTTAATCATTGCCGTGCTTCCTATTACCGTCCTTTGATTTTTCGGCGATCTCATGATACTCCTTTTCCGTGTTGACATTCCAGATATTGCTTTTGTCCGTATTGCCCTCAATAATATTTCTTGCCGCCGTAACAGCCGTCATCATGGAGTGATCCATATTATTGTAGCGGTGCTGCCCGTTTCTGCCGATGCAAAACAGATTGGGAAAAGAATCAAGATATTCCCTTACCTTGCCAAATTCCGAATAGGTGCCGAAATAAGCGGGATAGGCTTTCTTAACTCTCGAAATGTAGCTGTCCAGAACGCTTTCCTTTTTTATTATCCCGATCTTTTCAAGCTCACCTATGGCAAAGGTAATAAAGTCCCCGTCCGAGCTGTTCCACATGCTGTCGCCCTCGTTGCAGAAGTATTCCAGACCCACCCAGATATGCCTGTTCATATCGTCAACCATGTACGGTGACCAGTTATTGAAGATCTGAAGCCGTCCCAGCCTTACGTCCCTGTCCTGTATGTATATCCAACAGTCGGGAACGTTGTTGTTTACGGTTTTCATTTTGGTTTTGTTTACTATTTCCAATTTATCAAGCAGCAGTCCCACCGTGATAAAATCACGATAAGGAAGCGCGGTGGAAATTTTTCGTACCTCTTCGGGAGTGTCGTCAAGAGCCGCGGTCAAGTCCTTTATCGGCATTGAAGAAATAAGGTGATCGCAGGGTATTTCCCGCTCCTCGCCAAATTCGGCAGAGCTTTTATCGGTATTTCTTACGGTTACGGAATAAATTTTCCCGTCCCTTGTATTTATTTTTTCAACGCACCGATTTGTAAATAATTCGGCTCCAAGCTCCTTATCTATCTCGGCAAGTCTTTCCCAAAGCTGTCCGGGTCCGTATTTGGGATAGTAAAAGCTTTCGATAAGGGAGGTTTCAACCTTGCTTCCCTTCTTTTTAAAAGGAGACAGCAAGGCGTTTTTTATCACCTTTCCAACCGACAAGCCTTTCACCCTTTGCGCGCCCCAATCCGCCGCGATCTGAGACGGGTGAACACCCCACACCTTTTCGGTGTAATCCTCAAAAAACATTTGATACAAGGGCTTTCCGAAACGGTTTATATAGAAATTCTCCAAAGATGTTTCGGGCAGCTTGTGAAAAACGCTTCCGATATAGCCGAAGCCCGCCTTTACGGTATTTACAAAGCCCATGTTTATAAAGGTGCGTGGCCTAAGCGAAATAGGATAATCGAAAAAACGGCGGCGGTAATATATTCTTGAAACTCTTGTGCGGGTGAGAAATACATTGTCGGTTATCTCGGGATCGTTTTCGGGATTGCCCGAATATGAAATCTCACGTCCCAAAGCTGTATCGTCCTTTGAGGGCGCGCCCTGCAAAGGAAGTATATCGCACCACATATCCATGATCTCTTGGCTCTTTGAAAAAAAACGGTGTCCGCCTATGTCTATGCGGTTTCCCTTGTATTCCTCTGTTCTGGAAATACCGCCGATAAAACCGCTTTCCTCAAATATCTGCACATTGTATTCGTCACTGTTTTTCAAAAGCGAATAGGCTGCGGTAAGCCCGGCAGGGCCCGCTCCGATTATGACAATGTTTTTCAATGGGTGATTCTCCTTCAATAAGGGCAAACGCCCCGAATTTCGATAAAAAAACTTTTGTCTTCAAACAATTTCTTTATCCAGATACACTCTTGAACCCGTCGCTCTCTTTTGCCCCTGATATTTGCCGTTATATGGGTTCAAAGCCGCCGCGTCCATTTTGGCAAAAACAAGCTGACCGACTCTTCGCCCCGCTTTCAGCTCGATAGCGCAGCGATTTGCGTTATACAATTCAAGGGTTATCTCACCCTTAAAGCCCGGATCGACCCAGCCCGCGTTCTGAATAAACAAACCCATTCTTCCCAGCGAGCTTCGCCCCTCAACAAAGGCGGTAAGATCGTCGGGAAGCTCAAAATATTCCATTGTTGTTGCGAGGACAAACTGATTGGGAAGCAAAATATATGTATCGCTTTCAATGATTTTGTATTTTATTTCGCTGTCCATTGTTATAATTCCCGCGGGAGAGTCCTCCACTATGCCGAATGTGTTTCCTAACCTGATGTCAACGCTGGCGGGCTGGATTTGTTCGTTTTCGAGCGGAGATATTTTAAGCTCGCTGTTTTGTATCATTTTGTATATTGTATTGTCGGATAATATCATATGTTTCTCCTTAATATATGAAAATTCAAAGGAATTTTTTTATTCTTTTATATAAATCAAGTCCCTGTGCTTGACCGTACTTGTCTATAAATAACCTGTAAACCGTATTCTTATTATTTTTTTGACCTATGTGCTTTAATACATTAGACGTAACAAATCCCATTACCTCTGCCGAAACCTTGGCTTTCTTCAGTTCCTGCTGTATTTCATTGTTTAATTGGCTCTTTGTCGTTTTTTCGGAAGAATCTTTTTTAATATCACCGATATTTTGGGCTTGAACATCGGTTTTTTTACCTTGGTTATCAGCCTTCTTTTCGTTATTGCTTTTTTTCTTTGCACCTGCTATTTTTTCCGCTCTGGAAACAGATAATTTTTTCTTTTCTTTCCAGAATTTGATAACATTATCATAATCCGTATCCTTGCTGACGATCACGTACTTGCTTTCACTGTCTTTATTCATTCCTATCAGATACCCAAGAAATGAAACTAAGTGCATATCCGTTGATTGTTTTCTTACAGGCACTTTTAGCACGTAAAACTTGGCGCTTCCGTGATTACCTATGATATTCACATCTATACTTTTCACATTTTCCGTATAAAAAAGATAAATACGATCATTTGATGTTAAACTTTCACAGCCGTTCATACCCTCGTTTCCGACATTTTCAAAATCAATAAGATAATATGTTTTCATAATTATCCCCGCTTTCAACGTTATGATTTAATGCAATACTCTTTTGAAAAACTCCAAAAACCCGTCCTCAACCGCTACCTTGTCCAATTCTTCCTCAGCCAGATCATAATAGTACTTCCCCGTTTTTATATGAACAGACAAGCAGTCCAACGGAAAACCCTTTTTTACAATCCCGTTTTTGTGAGGCTTTGAGGAAATAATAAACCTTTCACTTTCCATTGAAGGCTCCATAGCTTCAAAAATGTGATTCTTGTCCATTACAAAGCAGATCGCGTTTTTATACCTTGCCGTCAGATCACCGTACTTTTCCGCAAGTCCCGAATAATATGACAGCATTTCATCGTCCGAAAGCTGTTTGCCGTTCACATTTCTTACATGTACTCCCGGCTGAACATCATCGGGAACATTGTCAAAATACAGTCCCGAATCACAGGAAAAAACGGGCATCTGAAAGCCTTCGTAATAAGCTACAGCTTTTTGCCTTGCGTTTTCAAGAGGAGTTTTTCCTGTTTCGGCTACATCGGGAATTGCCTTGTTCAAGTCCTTTAGTCCTATGATTTCCATATGTAAGGCTTCCAGTCTTTTTCTCATGGCGGTCAGCTTTGCGAGGTTGCCCGTTCCGTAAAGTAAAATCATTTTTCTGCTCCTTTTATTTTTTGGACAGCCTTTTCCCATGCCTTAACAAAATATCTCTTATAAAATTCCGATTTGGCTTTATCGTTAAAGGAGTCTTCTTTTATAATTGCGGTGGCTATCAAGTCTATCAGCTCATTCTGCCTTTGCTCCGACTGCTCATTGTAACGCCGAATTTTTAATTGTCCCGTGGCTTCGTATTTTAAAAGCTCATTATATACGTCGGAAATATATTCACAGCTTTCTACGGTTACATTTTCCGAGCTGTAATATAAGCATTCTCTGTTTTCCATCGCTTTAATATCGGAAGCAAAAGGCACCATGTATAAATATCCCGAAACACCTTTGTAAAAAGCTTTAAGCTGATCGGGAAACTGCTCCTCGTAATTAGCCGTGCCGTCTTTTATCCATGCGGTCACATGCTTGCCTTCATAATGATTGTGTTCTTTATCCCATATGTAAAAAAGAGCGTAGGGGATATTATCGGTTAAATATGCGACTTTTTTGTCGGAGTTGTGGAGCCCGGATATGGGGTTTATTTGTCTGATGTTTGGAGTTATTGAGCCGTGATATAATTTGTTCATGTAATTTTCCTTCCGGTTTATTTGATATAGTGCATATCGTTTAAGCGAGATATAATACGATTTTTTTCTTCATCCTCCCGTAAAAACGACACTCCGCCGCTCTTGCCCGATAAATTACATGCTTCAAGCATTTTAATATCTAACCTCAACCATAACGCATATAATAAACTCAATGTACCGTCATGGGAAACTATAATCAGATTATCCTCACTGTTTGTCAATATTTTATCTAAAAACAATGAAAGACGATACCATACCTCCGATTTTGATTCGGCACCAGCAAACGGTTTATCGTCAATATTTTTTGTCCAATCAACGGTTCCGGGCCAAACAGGGCATTTCAAATTATTACGCGCCCACTCTTTTGACTTTCCTATTGCCTCGCCTAAATTAAATTCTCTTAAATTATCGGTAAATATAGGTTCAATTTCTAAATGATCAGATATGATTTCCGCAGTATGCTTTGCCCTCAATAAATCCGATGAGTACATAACATATTGCTTGCCTTTAAGTTCTTCCGATAAACGTTTTCCTATTCGATTAGCTTGGACGACTCCAAGCTCGGTCAAATCCCAATCGTTCCATGAACCGATCATTTTATTTATGTGCTGTTCAGATTGGGTGTGTTGTATAGTTATTATGTTTTTCATTATATCTCCCACATAGCTTCATTTTTAAGTTTTCGACATCAATACCACACACTCCACATGCCCCGTCCTCGAAAACAAATCCACTCCCCTGACCTTCTCACACCTATACCCCAGCTCGCTCAACATCTTACAATCCCTCGCCGCCGTAGCGGGATTACAGCTTATCATAACAATTCTTTCCGCCCCCAGAGCGGCGATACTCTCCAAAGTCCTTCCCTCGCACCCCTTACGCGCCGGGTCAAGTATTACCACATCGGGCTTTAAACCCGCATTTTTAATAATATCCGCCGCACTCTCCGCGTCAGCGCGGTAAAACTCGGCATTGTCAAACCCGTTCAGCTCCGCGTTTTTCTCAGCGTTCTCCACCGCACTTTCCACTATCTCAACGCCGATTACCCTTTTCGCCTCCTTTGCCATAGAAAGCCCTATCGTTCCGATACCGCAGTAAATATCCGCAATAACCTTATCCTTAGGCTCCGCAAACTCCCTTGCAGCATTATAAAGCCTTTCCGCCATAGGAGTATTGACCTGATAAAACGACCTCGGCGAAACGGAAACGGTATTTCCGCACATTGTATCAAAAATTTCACTTGTCCCCGCAAGCAAAATCTCCTCGTCCCCCATTATAACGTTGGTGTCCTGCTTGTTGATATTAAGCACAACGCCCTTTATATCGGGGAATTTTGCCATAAGCTCCTTGGACAGCCTTTGCAGCTCGGGTATTTTTCGCCTTGCCACCAAGGTAACGTTTATCTCGCCGCTGTAATGCCCTTTTCTGAGACAGATATGGCGCATTACACCCTTATTTTCCGCTTCGTTGTACACACTTAGCTTATTGCTTTGAATATATTCTCTTATATAGCTCACTATCTCCGAAAAAATTTCCGGCTGTAAAACGCAGTCGCCGCAGGGAGTTATCCTGTGGCTGTTTGGGGCATAAAATCCGCAGATAACATTCCCCTCTTTATCCCTGCCTATAGGGTACTGGGCTTTATTACGGTAACGGTCAGTATTGTCGTTTTTAATAAACGGCAAAAATTCGGGTTCAAGTCCGCCGATTCTTGTAAAAGCGTCTCTTACAAAGCCCTCCTTTGCCCTTGTCTCCGCTTCGTAGCTAATGTGCCGCAAAGTACAGCCGCCGCACCTTCCGAAAACTGGACAGTCGTTTTCTGTCCTATCGGGCGACGGAGTCAATATTTCCTCAATCTTACCGTATGAATAGCTGCTTTTTGCTTTAAGTATCTTTAC
>JAAVIG010000133.1 GCA_014796735.1 Oscillospiraceae bacterium | reverse complement strand
GATGCGCAATATCCAAAAAAGAGGTCGGCTCGTCCATTAAAATAACGGGGGAGCTTTGCGCTAATGCCATTGCGAGAAAAACAAGCTGAACCGTGCCGCCCGAAAGAGAAGAAACGCTTTTATCCGCCAAAGCCTCAATACCCACGGTTTTTAACGCTTCCTCCACCGCTTTTATATCCTCCCTGCGGTAACGCCGCGGATAGGAAAGGTGAGAAAACCTGCCGTGAAGCACCATTGTTCTGACCGAAAGCTCGGGAATACTTTTTATCTGCGGCAAATAAGCTATTTTTCTCGCGGCTGCCGAAGCGGATAATTTATCTAAGGACACGCCCTCGGAAATAATTATACCCTCCGTTTTGGACACAAGTCCTATCAGCGTTTTAAGAAGCGTGCTTTTGCCGCTTCCGTTAGGCCCGATTATCGCCGTTATCCTACCGCCCTTAAATCCAAGCGAAACCTTATGAAGCACTTCCCTTTCGCTATAGCGGGCGGAAACTCCCTCCGCCGAAAGCAGTACATTATCCACGGGAATGACCTCCCTTTAGCTTGAATAAAAGGAAAATAAAGAAAGGCGCGCCGATTGCCGACATAACAATACCCGTCGGAATTTCGTAGGGCGAAAACACGGATTTTGCCGCGCAGTCGCATAAAGTAACGAACATCGCGCCCCCGATGGCGCAAACGGGCAAAAGCCTGCGGTTTTCTCCTCCCACAAGTCTTTTAGCCATATTCGGCACTATCAGCCCCACAAATCCCAGAAGCCCCGCGAAGCTTACGCTTGCCCCCGCCAGCAGCGCGGCAAGAGCAAGAAAAACCGTGCGCATTTTCTTGACGGGCAAGCCTAAGCCCTGCGCCATATCCTCGCCCATTGACAGCACGTCAAGCTCGTTTGATAAAGTAAATACCGCCGCCAGCGCGGCAATTATCATAACGGTCGCGGGAATAAGCCTTGAATCGGAAATTCCCGAAAATCCTCCCGTTCGAAAATCGGCGGTGTACGCGCCTATTTCGGGATAAAGGGTGATAATTCCCTCGGAAACGGCGGTGAGAAAGCTGTTTACCGCAACGCCCCCCAAAATCACCGCCGAACGGGACGCGTAGGTTTTCTGCGCGGCAAAAGCCACCATCATAACCGCCGCCAGTGCTCCCGCAAAGGAAGCCCCCGCGATAGCCCAACCCGAGACCGCTCCAAAAGCACAGCAAAGCGTGACCCCAAGCCCCGCCCCCGCGTTAACGCCTATAACGCCGGGAGAAGCAAGGCGGTTGGCAAGCACTCCCTGAATGACCGCCCCCGAGGTGGAAAGTCCCGCGCCCGCCATGAGACAAGCAAAGGTTCTCGGAAGTCTGGCGTACCTGAAAATACGCCACTCGGCAGTGTCAAAGCCGCCGAAAAAATCAAATGGAGAAATCCATACCGCGCCTACACAAATACTGAGCAGTGCTGCCAAAAGACAGCCAACCGCGGCTATGGAAATTACAAGAACAAATCTTTTATCCTTCATAGCCGCGGTCTCCTTTAATTTTCACTTAATATTTTTTCCAGTCCTTCATAAGCTTCACCCCAGCGGGAATTGGGCTTATTATTGTAAAGCCTTTTGTCCATATAAAACACTCTGCCCTCTTTAACGGCGGTAAGCTCGCTCCACGCGGGATTCTCGGCTATAAACGCCTCAATTTTTTCCCTTGATTTCTCGGCGTTATCTCCTATCTGAACAAAAAATATGTAATCGGGGTCGCATTTTATGATATACTCTATGCTCAGATTTTCAAGCAAGGATTGCTCGCTGTCGGCAATATTGATACAGCCAAGTGAGGCGAGCATTTCGCCCAAAACGTTTCCCTCGCTGTTTTTCGCCCTTATGCTTGCCGAGGAAGCCCTAAGAGACAAAACGGTAGGCGCGCCCTTTTCCTCAACGCGCAGACTGCTTTGCTTGATAACGTCATCTATCCGACTTTCTATATCCGTGCCGTTTTTTTGATACAGATCGTCTCTGCCCGTTATCTCGGTGCATATTTTCAACATTCTTAAGTAATCCTCGAAATTTGAAACGTCAAAATAAGCTACCGTGATCTCCGTATCTTCAAGCGTATCAAGCCATTCAAGATCAACTCTTATATTTGAGCTGGCTATTACAAAATCGGGATCGGCAGTAAAAAGCATTTCAAGGCTCAGATCGTTTATTTTCCCCAGATTCACCGTTTCATCGGACAGGGGCAGGTCAAAATCCTCCCAAGCGTCGTCGGGAGCGGCAATTATTTCTCCGCCCGCAAGATACCATATCTCCGCGAAGCTACCCAAAAAAGCCGCCACTCTTTTCGGACTGTCAACAGTCACCGTTCTTCCGAGATCGTCCGTAAATACGATCGCGCCTTCCGCAGCCTTTTCGGTGCTGCCGTTACCCGAACAGCCCGAAAAAAGCACGGCAACAATAACCGCAAAAAGCACGGCAAAGCGTTTTATCAGCAAGTCGCACCACCCTTGACCTTCTTTTCGAGAACCGCGCTTTTATCGATCTTGTCATTCAGCAGCTTATCCTGAACATAGTCAAATCCCAGTCTGTCAATGGTATCGGCAAAGCGTTCTCCCGAAATACCCTCGTCGCGGAAGAACAAAATAGCTCTCTCAACTATTTCGAGAACCTCCTCCTCGGAAGTAAAAAGCTTATCCAGCGGCTTTCCGTTGGCGATCTTCTTGCCCCACCTTCCGCCGATATATATCCTGTAGCCCTCGGTATATTCGGCAAGCGCGCCGAAGGGGCATTTTTCCTTGCATCTTCCGCAGTTGTTGCAGTCGGTGCCGATAACAAGCTTTCCGTCCTCAAGCTTTGCTGCTTTGATAGGACAGGCGGTCTCTACCTGACATTTTTTGCAGCCGCGGCACTTATCACCGTTTAAGATCGGCATACGCTGTCCCACTATGCCCAGATCGTTCAGGTCGGGCTTTACGCAGTTGTTGGGACAGCCGCCCACCGCTATCTTGAACTTATGAGGCAAGGTAACGCCGTGATAGCCGATATAGAAGCGGTCATGTATTTTTTCGCTTAAGCCGAAGCTGTCCAATAATCCGTACTGACAGGTAGTGCCCTTGCAGGATACCACGGGACGTACCAAGGAGCCTGTACCGCCCGTAAGCAGATCGTTTTCCTTAAGGAATCCAATCACCTCGTCAATATTTTCGTAGCGCACTCCCTGAATTTCAAGCGTAAGACGCGAGGTCATAGTCACTTCGCCGCTTCCGAAGCGTTCCGCCGCCTCAGCTATAACATGCTGATCCTTTGCGGTGATCTTGCCGTTTTTGGTGATAACGCGTACATTGAAAACGTCATTGTAACGCTTATCCTGCAGGCAGCCCAAGCCCTTGACGCGCTTGATCTCCTCGGGAGAAAGCTTTCCGCCCGCGTTTTCTACCTTAACCGTATTGAAGAACGCGCCGCCCTCTAAAACTCTTGTATTTATGTAGCCGAAATGCTTTAACCTGTTTTGCAGGAAATATCCTCTCTTGCCCTTTGCGCAGACAAGCAAAAGCTTTTCGTCCTTGGCAATGCCCTCGATCTCACCGTTTACCTTGCCGAGATCGATCCACTCCGCGCCGAATATCTTAGGCTCGGGCTGTACGTCAAGCACGCGATAGCCCTTTGCTTCCCCGTTCAAGTATTGTGTGGGAGTAAAGGTCTCGAATTTACCTTCTAACTTATTTTCAAGAACATAGCACGCCTGAACAAAGGGGTGAATGGCAGTTGAGAAAGGAGGCGCGTACGCCATGTCCATTGTATCGAAATCGCTTATTGTAAGCCCGGCGGAAATTCCCACAACGGCAATATCCGTCATCTTGTCCACCGCTCCGCCGCCGATGACCTGCAAGCCCAGCAGCTTTCCCGTGGCTTTATCCGCGATAAGCTTAGTCACAAAGCTGTCGGCATCGGGATAATAATGAGCCTTGTCGTCGGTAACGCAAACCGCCGTCACAACGTCATAGCCCGCCGTCTTTGCCTGTTCCTCGGAAAGTCCCGTGCGCCCCGCGTTCAGATCGGCCGAAAGCTTTACAACGCCTGTGCCAAGACAGCCCGAATAAACGCTGCTTTCGCCCGTAAGTGTCTTTGCAAGGCATCTTGCCGTAATATTGGCGGTAGAGCCCATTGCCGACCACTGGCGTTCGTCTGTGATGCGGTTTTTTACTATCGCGCAGTCCCCCGCCGCGTAAATATCTTCAATGTTGGTTTTCTGATACTCGTCCACCCGTACCGCGCCTTTTATAAGCTCTATGCCGCTGTCCTTAAGAAAATCCGTAGCGGGACGAACGCCGATACACATAATCACAATATCCGCCTGAAGCTCGCCAGCGGAGCAAAGCACCGCCTCCGCCCTATTTTCTCCCTTTACCGCGGTAAGCGAGGTGCCCGTAAGTATCTTCAAGCCCTTTTGACGAAGCTGCTTTGCCGCGTAGCCCGCCATTTCGGGGTCGAGTATATTGGGAAGTATCTGCCCGCACATATCCAGCACGGTTACTGACACATTCCGAGACATAAGGTTTTCCGCCATTTCCATGCCGATAAAGCCCGCTCCGACAACCACCGCTTTTTTGCAGCCGTTTTCATTGACATAATCACGTATGGCAATGGCGTCGTCGGGTGTGCGGACGCTGAAAACGCCCGTTAAGCTTTTTCCCTCAATGTCGGGAATAACAGGAGATGCGCCCGTTGCAATGATCAGCTTATCGTAAGCCACATCACGGCTGCTGCCGTCAAGAAGAGAATGTACCGTCACGGTTTTCGCGTTGTGATCCACCTTTACGGCTTCCTGCCCCGTAAATACAGCAACGCCCGTTAAAGCCGAGAATTTAGAGGGAGTGTTTACAATAAGCTCCTCTCTCGACTCAATCTCTCCGCCCACATAGTAGGGCAGTCCGCAGCCGGCATAGGAAATATCCGTGCTTTTGGTGTAAATTTCAACCTCCGCGCCGCGATCCTGACGTTTGATTTTAGCCGCCGCCTTTGTACCCGCGGCAACACCGCCGATAACTACAATTTTCATAGCCGTTACCCCTTTGTAATTTTTTGTTATGTCCATTATATCATTTAATCGCGGCAAAATCAATAGTGATACGATTTAAGTTTTACCAATATTTTCTCAGTCGGCGAAATGCCTTTTTAAACTGCGTTTTAGAGTATAACGATTTTAGTCTATTGGTACAGGTTCTTACATAAATATCATTTGCGAAAATCTGCGAGTAAAATTGCGGCGTAATTGAATACAAAGTTTTTTGATTTTCAACCGGTAACATCCCTAAAAGGTTGTCGGTTTGTTTGTTGTGCTCAAAAACTGATTATTTTTCTTTTTTTGATATATATTTTTTAAAAACAAATCCGAGACTACTTTAATTTGAGTGTCTCGGATTTTTGGGTGGGAGTTTTTTTACAGCTCCTTTTATAGCTCGGATAGAAATATAATGTTGTTTTACCTTCCCCGCGAACGGTATATCCCCGGAGTAACGTCAAATCTTTGCTTAAACCTCCTGTTGAAATAAGAAAGATTTTCAAAGCCGCAGTCTATCGCGATATTCAAAATATTGTCCCCCGTTTCCCTGAGCTTTTTTGCCGCAATATCAAGACGGTAGTTATTAAGATACTCCACAAAGGACATTCCGACGGTTTCCTTGAAAAATCTCATAAAATAGGATTTGCTGTAAAAACAGCAGCCCGCTATCTCCTCAACGGAAATCTGCCTTTGATAGTTTTCTTCAATATAGGTAAGAATAATCTTAAGCTTATCCAATGACTTTTGACTGGCTCCCGCCGCCGTCTTTTTTTCTCCCTCGGTAAGCAGAAGGTAAATTATCTGGCAAAGACAGCCCTTTACCGCCAACTGATAACCGAAGCTTTTTTTATCGCAGAGCTTGTCCATATAAGAAATAAGGGAAGCAAGCCGGGAGTGGCAGGCTAATGTCTCGTCGATAAGAGAGAAAGTGGGAAGCGCGCCGCCGCAAATAGGCTCGATAAAGCTTTTGAAGCAGTAATCCTCAACCTCCGCAGACCTTAAAAGAGACGATTTGAAAATAATATTTTCGTATTCCATTACTTTGTTTTCCTTTTGCTCGATGGAATGAAGCTTTCCCGAGGGTACAAAGACCATATCTCCAGCCTTTACGCAGTATTCCGTAAGGTCTACGCTTACCCTGCCCTCTCCCTTTTTAATTATTATCAGCTCCGTTTCCTCATGCCAGTGGAGCTTTACCGAAACGAAATCCAGCGGAATGGTGCAAAGGTAGGTGTTGTAGGGAAAATCATCGGGAGTGTGCTTTTTGTTCTCTCGGTAGGTCTGATATTGTGTCTTGTCCATACTTAACTCCTGTAAAAAGATAGTATTGTGCAAAAAATCGGCAGAATAATGCAAGAAACGAAACAATTAAGATATTATAATGATAACAGAAAAGGTTTTGTTTTGCAATAGGCAAAAGTATACAAGCTTAAGGAGGAATAATATGAATATTTCCGAGATAATCGTATCGAAGTACGGAAAAGCCGTTTCCCAGTGCAGCAATGAGGAAATTTATTACGCGCTTTTAGATGAGGTGCAGAGGCTTGCGGAAGCAAAGCATCGCCCCGTTTCCAAGAAAAAGCTTTACTATTTTTCCGCCGAATTTCTTATCGGAAAGCTTTTGTCCAACAACCTTATAAATTTAGGTATTTATGACGAGGTCAAAAAGCAGCTTGCGGAAAACGGCAAGGATATTTGCGATATAGAAGAGATCGAAAACGAGCCGTCCTTGGGCAACGGCGGATTGGGCAGACTTGCTGCCTGCTTCCTTGATTCCATTGCCACTTTGGGCTTGAACGGCGACGGCGTGGGCTTAAAGTACCACTTTGGTCTTTTCAGACAGGTTTTCGAGTACAATCAGCAGACGGCTGTACCCGACAAATGGCTTACCGACGACAGCTGGCTCATCAAGACAAATAAGACCTACCCCGTTAAATTCAAAAAAGGCTCTGTTACCGCCAGAATGTACGATATAAACGTTACCGGCTACGGCAGCACTACAAACAAGCTTCATCTTTTTGATATAGACACCGCTGACGAATCCATTATTGAAAACGGAATCGACTTTGACAAGGAGCAGATTGACAAGAACCTTACCCTGTTCCTGTACCCCGACGACAGCGATGACGCGGGACGTATGCTAAGAATTTATCAGCAGTACTTCATGGTGTCCGCGGGGGCGCAGATGCTGCTTGACGAATGTGTTGCAAAGGGCTGCAAGCTTTACGATCTTGCTGATTACGCGGTAATCCAGATAAATGACACCCACCCCACAATGGTTATTCCCGAGCTTATCAGACTGCTTGTTGAGCGCGGACTGGAGATGGACAACGCTATCAACGCGGTAAGCAAGGCGTGCGCCTACACCAACCACACCATTCTTGCGGAAGCACTTGAAAAGTGGCCTATATCCTATCTTAAGCAGGTAGTGCCGCAGCTTATGCCGATCATAGAGGTGTTGGACAATAAGGTAAGAAGAAAGTACGACAATAAGGAGCTGTATATTATCGACAGGGACGAGCGCGTTCACATGGCGCACATCGATATTCATTACAGCATAAGCGTAAACGGCGTTGCCTCGCTTCATACCGATATTTTAAAGAACGAGGAATTGAACGGGTTCTATCAGATCTATCCCGAGAAATTCAACAATAAGACCAACGGAATAACCTTCCGCAGGTGGCTTCTCCACTGCAATCCCGAGCTTACCGAGCTTATTTCCTCACTTATCGGCAGCGGCTTTAAAAAAGACGCTGTGGAGCTTAAAAAACTGATGAAGTTTAAGGAGGATAAGACTGCTTTGAACAGGCTGCTTGAAATAAAGAGCCTTAAGAAAAAACAGCTTAAAAATCACCTTTTAACTTCTCAGAAGATAGACATTGACGAAAATTCGATATTCGACATTCAGGTAAAACGTCTGCACGAATACAAAAGACAGCAGCTCAACGCGCTTTATATCATTCACAAGTACCTTGAAATAAAGGGCGGCAAAAAGCCCACAACGCCGATAACCGTTATTTTCGGCGCAAAGGCGGCTCCCGCTTATGTTATCGCTCAGGATATTATTCACCTTGTGCTGTGCTTAAGCGAGGTAATAAGCAAAGACCCCGAGGTAAGCCCCTATCTGAAGGTGGTAATGGTGGAAAACTACAACGTTACCGAAGCGCAGAAGCTTATTCCCGCTTGCGATATTTCCGAGCAGATCTCCCTTGCCTCAAAGGAAGCAAGCGGCACGGGCAATATGAAGTTTATGCTTAACGGGGCTGTTACCTTGGGTACAGAGGACGGAGCTAACGTTGAAATACATGAGCTTGTGGGCGACGATAATATTTACATTTTCGGCGATCTGAGCGAGACTGTTGTGGAACGTTACAAAAAGGGAAGCTACAAGGCTAAGGAATACTACGAGGAAAACGAGGATATTCAGGAAGCTGTGGACTTCATTACGGGCGAGGAGCTTATGGAGGTCGGAAATAAGGAAAGGCTTGAACGGCTTTCAAGAGAGCTTATCGGCAAGGATTGGTTTATGACTTTCCCTGACTTTGACGAGTACGTTAAGGCGAGAGAAAAAGCCTATAAGGATTATGAAAACAGAACCGAGTGGGCGGAAAAAATGCTTGTAAATATCGCTATGGCGGGGTATTTTTCTTCTGACCGCACTATTGAGGAGTATAACAGGGATATTTGGAAGCTGTGATTATTATGAAATAAAACAAAAAAATAAAAGCGGCGAAGCCGTAAATGTCTTTTTCGCTTCCTTTTTGCACTGCAAAAAGGAAGTAGGGGTGAAGCGGAGCGTAAACTCCGCGAGGGGGCAAAGCCCACTCTAAAGTGAGTAGTAACATTCTCCGCAGAAGCAGGCAACTAAGCGTCTGCTATGGGTGCCGACATCCTTGTCGGCACTTTGGGCAGCCGCCGGTTCGCATCCATGCGAAGCCGCCGCTTCGGGCGTTGACATCTTTCTTAATAAAATATACCCGTCAAAACCTTATTTTTTCTCGGTTTTGACGGGTTGTATTTATATTGAGTTTTTTATACTGGTCTTTTTCGGCAGTCATTTTCATATATTTCGCACTGTATTGCACAGCGCAACAAAATCCTCCATTAAAAGCTCCTCTGCTCTTGCCGTTGCTTTTATCCCAATACTTAAGAATATTTCCGAAAGTTGCTGCTTTGGAATTTTCAGCTCCGCCGACAAAGGATTTATCATCTGCTTTCTCCTTTGCGAAAAGGCGGCTCTTACAATGCGGAAAAAAAGCTTTTCATCTTCAACGTTATATTTCTTTTCCTCGGCGATATCAAGCCGTATTACCGCTGAATCCACGTTGGGACTTGGCGCGAAGCTTCCGCGGGAAACATTGAACAGCTTTTTCGGCGTGCTGTAATAATTCACCGCCACCGTTACCGCGCCGCTTTCTCTGCTTCCTACCTTTGCGCAGATACGGTCGGCGGCTTCTCTTTGCACCATTACGGTAATTGATTTTATAGGCAGTCTTTCCTCAAGCAGTCTCATTATCACGGGCGAGGTGATGTAATAAGGCAGATTTGCGCAAACCACCACTTCCTCCCCCTTGAATTTTTCCTCAAAAAGCGCTTTCAGATCAAGCTCCATTATATCCCCGAAAACGATCTCCACATTTGAAAGCTCCGACAGTGTTTCAGCCAAGATCGGCTCCAATCCCCTGTCGATCTCCACCGCAACGGTCTTTTTTGTTCTGAGAGCCAATTCCTTGGTCAAGACCCCTATGCCCGTTCCTATCTCAAGAGCGCAGACGGTATCGTTACAGCCTCCCTGCTCCGCTATCTTCGGGCAAACCGAGGGGTTGATCAAAAAGTTCTGACCCAAGGATTTTGTAAAGGAAAAGCCGTGACGGGCAAATAAGTCTTTGATCGTTCCTATATCGGTAAGCTGCATTTCGGCGGTGTCCTTTCTTCTTGAGTGGATTACTTGCAGTGCTATTATAACAGTTTTTTTCGGGGTTGTCAATTTTGAAGGCGAAAAAGCTTGTAAAATATCTTGACAACACATAATTCATATGATAAAATGAAGACGTATAGGGGAGGCACCCATCACAAAAAACGGCATACATACAAATTGCCTTTAAAGCTCAATCTTTACTGCTTTAAAGGTACATAAAAATCAAGTTGCAAGGGGGAAGAAACCCATAGAAAAAAACGTAATTGTAACGGACGAATTCGGAAATAAGCTCACAAGCACTTACCCTAAAAGGGCAAAAGGTTTAATAAAAAAGGGGCGGGCTGAGCGGGTCGGTGAGAACGAAATTCGTCTTATAGGCTGTTCGGTTACGCCTTATACGGAGGATAATATGAACAACACTTTAAATATCACTGACAACAATAACAATACCGTTACCGTTTCCGTGGAAACAGGCGAGGTCATCGAAAAACAGACTGCGGCAGCAAACGAAAATACCGCAGTGGAAACGATACAAACAGGCGGCGATCTGCTCCGCGCCAATGAACCGGTAACCGTACCGGAAGCGAAAGAGCAAAGCGGAGCGAAGCTTCTTTACTTTAATCCGAGAAGCTTTAAGCCCAACAAGGATTGCACCAACACGAAAGCCGACCGTTCCTTTATTTCCAATCCGTTCGGAAGCGGACTTACCGAAGCTTATACTATCGGAAACTGGAGCTGGGACTGGTCACAGATCGATACCGCCGATATGGTTCTCGATAAAAATACCGATTATGAGTTTGTTTTCTGGCTTAACGGCGG
Source organism: Oscillospiraceae bacterium (assembly GCA_014796735.1). Lineage (GTDB taxonomy): Bacteria > Bacillota > Clostridia > Oscillospirales > Ruminococcaceae > Ruminiclostridium_E. The sequence goes on along the minus strand of JAAVIG010000133.1, from coordinate 5,764 downwards.
AGAAAACGACGCAGGAAATGAAACCTGCCGACTGGATATTATTTTCGACAACGACCATGAAAATCGTTATGTCTACAATCTGAGCCGCAGCTTCATACGGTATGAAAGGCATTACAAGGGCTGGTATCTTTATCGTATCCCCTTTAACACGGGCGATGCGTGCTACACAAAATTAAGCTTTATTTCCATGCGCGCTTATACCACCATTATCAAAGCAGAAGCCCCCGAAAGCTATAATAATCTTCCCGAGGATCTGCCTCCGGAGGGAGTGCCTCAAAGGCATAACATTATTTTCAGCGAGGGATTTCCGAGAAACTCATGGTGGTCAAGTAAAGTTTTCCCCGATATTCCCGTCGTAAACTATGTGCAGCATACGCAAAATTACAACAGCGGCAATGGTATCAATATTGATATTGACGTTAACGAGATCATGGACAGCATAAGGGAACGCATTGAGGACGAAGTTGATTTTGACGACATCACCGAGGAGATAATGGACGGTCTTGATATTAACAGTGAAACAATTAAAGATCGGATTATCCGACAAATTAAGGATAGCTTAAAATTTTAAATTAAGAAACAGGTGCTTTCGCATTAAAACTGCGGAAGCACCTGTTTTTATACTAATTCTCGATAAAAATAAGACAAATACGGCGGGCGGGGCGTTCCTGATCAAGGAAGTCCCGACGCAGAAATATGCGCATATTTCAAGTCGGGCTGACGCAAATCAGGGACGCCCCGGTCGTTGGATTTGTCTGATTTTTATTGAGATTTAGTATTAATATTTAAAAAAGCGTTTTTCTGCATTCGGGACAATATCCCCTCATAACAATATCGATCTCATCGACTTTATAATCCGTCTGCTCCTCCGCGTACCTTTCAAGAGCAAAGTACTTTTCGAGTTCTACGTCCTTTACCTTGCCGCAGCCGCTGCAAATCAGGTGAAAATGTCTGTCAAGCCTGCCGTCGTACCTGTCGCAGCCGTCGGACACCGCGATATGCTTTATCAGACCCAATTCGGAAAGCGCGCTTAAATTACGGTAAACAGTACCCAAGCTTATATTGGGGCATTTCTCCCTTGCCTGATTGTACACCTCTTTTGCGGTGGGGTGGATAGGATTGTTTTTTATAGTTTCGAGAATCAAAGTACGCTGTCTGGAATTTTTCATAGCAAAAAGCCGCCTAAACAGTAATAGTTACTATTATCAGTATAGCAAAATGATATGTGTTTGTCAAGTCTTATACTGATTTATTCGTACTTTTCGTTATCCCTTACATAGTGCCTTATCCTTAAAGGAATACCAACGTCTTTTGCTCTTTCTCTGCAAAGCTCGATTTCCTCATCGCTCAGATCACAGTCAACTATCGTAAAGGAAACATCGGGCACAAATTCCTGTATTCTCAAAGCAAAATTCAGCATGGAGTTATAGGAGGGCAAGCCGTATTTCGGGTTGGTGATTTGGAAATACTTATCGGGATTTGAAGCGTTTAAGCTTATCGAAACCTTATCTATTTTGAATTTCAGGGAGGAAATGTCAAAAAGAGGATCCATTAAAGCCACCAATCCGTTTGTGTTTATCCGTATTGTCATATCGGTGTTAGCCTTAACGTATTCCGCCGTTTTCAGCAAAATATCCGCTCGCATCATGGGCTCGCCGTAGCCACAGAAAACCAGCTCTGAAAGCCCCGTTTTGTCAAAGCTGTCAAAGGCTTCCTTTATCTCCTCGAAGCTCGGCTCATGTTCAAGCCACAGGCTGTCATTACCGCCGACACTATCGCTGTTTTTACGTATGCAAAAGGTGCAGGCGCATGGGCATTTGTTTGTGATGTTGGCGTACAGCTTGCCGTCATATTCGTAAAAAATCGTCATTTTGCTTCATTCCTTTCTATTTTAATTCAATATCCGCATTATATTCATCATCTATTAAAATACAATTACAGCCGTATTTTTTGCAGGCTTCGTAATTTGATCCGTTATCCCGAAGCAGCCATTCCATACTTAATTCCGAATCGTCCAATCTGTTTTCAATTGCACTTGCATGCCTTTTTATATCCTCAAAATGCTTTTTTATATAATCCTCAGACATAACAAGACAGTAAAATCGTATCTCCTTTAAATATTCTTCGTCAAAATCCTTTTCCCAGTCAAAGGGAATGTACATTCCCTCAATTATAAGATTTTGACTGTTTTCAACGGCGGTTTTGATTATTTCTTTGACAATACCCCAAAGATAAGGCGTCAGCTTGTCGTCGTCATTTGGGGTCAGGTCGGTTTTGCCGCTTCGTATAAGTCCCATTTTTAAATGGTCTATCGAAAGATAGGGGATTTTATATTTTTCGAGCAGCTTTTGAGATAACAAGGTTTTGCCCGTATGAGAAGCACCTGCAATAAGAATTACCATTTTTTTACCTTTCTTTCAAGAATTAAAGCCAAATCGCCCAATCCCCGTAATCGTACGTACCCGAACCGTGACAAAGCTTTCCCAACTCCTGCAACTTTTGTAACTCGTCTCTCATTCTTACAACGATCTCTGGCTGAATATCAAGTGAATGATGCGCGGGGAATACCTTTTTTGCGTCAAGTGCCGCAATTTTTTTAAGGGAAGCAAGGTAAGCGGCTGGATCGGTTGATGGGTAGTAGGCAAACAATGTATCCTTATACACTAAATCACCCGTAAATAAATAGCCTCTCCCGCTCTCGCAAAAACACATATGCCCCGGAGAATGACCGGGAGTATGCAATACCTCAATGACCCGCCCGCCTATATCTATTTTGTCATTATCCCGCAAAACCTTTGTGGGAGTGCCCTGAAAAAGCTCATATTTGTTTAAGTCAAAATTCTCGGGCAGGTCGCAGCGGTCTATCACCATTTTCTTTATCACTTCATCGGATAACGGGAATTCGCCGTTCAGCCAGTTTAATTCCTCCTCATGGGCGTAAAAATCGGGAAAATACCTGTGTCCGCCTATGTGATCCCAGTGAATATGCGTAGCGACAGCGGTTACAGGCTTGTCGGTAAGCCTTGTGACCTCATCGTAAATATTGCTTATTCCCAAGCCCGTATCTATAAGCAGGCTGCGTTCCGTTCCGTTTAAAAGGTACGCGTGAGTTTCCTCCCAGTGGCGGTATTCGCTTATTATATATGTTTCGGGATCGATTTTATCTATTGTGAACCAGTCCGACATTTTAATACCTCTTATTTTTTCTCCGAAATATATTTGTATTCCGTCTGCGGATCAACGTACTCAAAGCCCAAACTCAAATAAAGATGATTTGAGATAGGATTGCTTTTATCAACGTAAAGATATGGCAGCTTTCCGCTGTCTAATATACTTTTTGTGATAAATGCAACCACCTTTCCCGCCAAGCCCTGCCCTCTGTACTCTTTGCGGGTGTAAACGAAGGAAATTCCGCAAAGTCTGTCCGTTTCCCTTGTTTTCTTTGCTATTGCCGCGATCCTGCTGTCCCTTAAAATCGCATAGTACTCGGCAATTTGGCTTTTTACTCTCTCCAAAGCGTAATTGTAATCATATTCTTCACTTAACGCTTCCCTTGAAAATTCCACGTTAAGCTCCGCGATCTCCTCAATGTCCGACATATCAACGGCTTTGACTTCGCTTGTATCAGCATTTTTCAAGCTTTGACATTTCATAATATCCATTTTTCGCAAAAGCCTGTGAGTTCCTCCAGCCGCTTTTTCGTAGCTTTCAAAAAACGCGTCGGCATGTCCGCCCGCGTCCAAAAGCTGAGTAAAAGTTAAATTATTCTGATACAGTCCCTCCGCTAACTCTCCGCAAAAGCGGCTGTCGCCGAAAAGCACCATTGAAAAATCAAGATAGCGTATAGCAAGCAAAAAGCCCTTTTCTTCGTAAGCCTTTACCGCAAAGCCCTCTGACATATCGTCGTACATGGAATTGGCGTTGCCCTCGAAAAAAACGGTTTCAAGGGGATATTTATCAAAAATTTCCCTGTTTTCCTCTATAAATTCTTTTCCGCTGTTATAGATTTTAAACATTTTTCAATTCTCCTTTTTAGAACCTGTCCTCATAAAATGTGCGCGTAAGCTTGTGAAGACAGGTTCCTATTCCGCAACACTGTCAAGAAATCCTATCCACCGCTCCAACACCCCATAATCCAAGTTTTGAAGCGCGGCACTGTACAGCTCAAAAGCAGCGGACTGATTTTCTTTCATATACCTTAAGCTTTTCTTTGGGCCGAAATACATTTTCCCCAAAAGGTCAAAGTAAATCTCCAAGCTTTCGGTCAACAGCCAGTGCCACCGAAACATTCCCTCGGCGTCCTTCCGCTTGGCTCTCAGCAGCATTTTTTTGCACCACTCCACCTGCTCTCTGTTTTCCTTTGCCGTCTTTTTGTAAGGAAGGCTTTCCAGATACCCGTTTACTCTTTCTTTGAGCTTTTCTCCCACACCGTCACTATCCATAATTATTTTACCGTCAAATATCTGAATGATCTCGGCGCAGTCAAAATCATTTTTAAAATAAGAAACGGGATATACAAATACATCAAGCTGAATTTCGTTCACAAAGGAAACGTCGTGAAGCTTTTCGCCGTCTTTTACGATAACCAAAGCGTCAAAATCGCTGTGCTCATTATTGGAGCCGTCGGCAAAGGAACCGTATACAATAACCGAAAGCGGATCGTAGCGGCCTTTTATGTATTCAACTATTTTTTTCATTATTTTCCCCTCTTGTTCTTTACGGATTCAGGGTCTTCCTCAATATCGACGCAACGCCAAGCTACATACAGTCATTCGCTCAGCATTCTATCCAAATCCCCTCGTCATGCACATCTGCATTTTCAATGGAACGGTAAAACTTTTGCGCTTCGTAATTTCTTGCCATTAAAGCGATCAAGGTATCGACCTTATACTCGTTTTTTAAAATTTTTCTTAACTCCGCCAACAGCTCCTGCGCGATCTTTCTGTGACGATAGCTTTTCAGTACGCATATCCAATCAAGATATGCCTTTATCGTACCGTCAAAGTGACTGCAAATCAAAGAGGAATCTATTCTTCCCACTACCTTGCCGTCTATGTATGCAAGCAATGAAACGGAATTTTCAAATCTAATATCATCAAAGCTGTTTTTTACGTTTTCCTTATATTCGCTGTTGATCGTCCATCCCCAGAAGGTCTCTTCTTTTCTGAGATCAAGCTCAAAGTTGATCACATCGTCGATCTCGTTTTTTGTATAGCGTTTAATTTCCATATGTGCAGCCCTCTTTCTTGTTTGTTATCTTTAAAGGATTATATTCCTTTTAATTTCTTTTTAAATAAAGCGTATACTCGCAAGGATCAAATTCATTCCCATGTCCGCGGTTGATTGCCTCGGTAAACCCTAATTTAAAATATATATGCTTCGCTATCTCATTATCGTCCTCAACGCCTATTGTAAACTCGGTATACCCGCGGCTTTTCAAATCGTCAAGCACATAATTCATCAGCCTTTGACCCAATCCCCTGCACTGATATTCCTTTTCAAGTCTGAAAGCCTCAAAATAAGCCCTTACATTGGGGATAGCTTCATTGGGCAGACTGTGACATGAATAGATCGCGGATACCTCTCCTATAAATGCGCCGTCATACTCGATAACGTATACGTCAATATCGTTTTTTTCAAATTGCTCCAATCTGCCCGCCCGATATTTGAGCCACTTTTCTTCGTTGTCTCCGAATAGGGGCTTAAGCTTGTCAAATTCGTCGGGGATTATTTTCTTAAAGGTGTATTCTTTTTTCATTGTTAT
>JAAVIG010000132.1 GCA_014796735.1 Oscillospiraceae bacterium | reverse complement strand
GGAGACGGCGGAGTGTTAAGAGAGTTAACCCGTTACAAAAGCGTTGAGTGTATTGATTTGGTGGAAATTGACGAGCAGGTGGTGGAGGTTTGCAAAAAATATCTGCCAAAGACCGCCTGCGGCTTTGAGGACAGCCGCGTTAATGTGTATTTTCAGGACGGCTTGAAATTTGTACGCCGCTGCGAAAATATCTATGATCTGATAATAGTTGACAGCACCGACCCATTCGGACCTGGAGAGGGCTTGTTTACCAAAGAGTTTTACGGAAACTGCTGCAACGCCCTTACCGAAAAGGGTATAATGGTGAATCAGTGCGAAAGCCCGTTCTATTCGGAGGACAGAATAGCAATGCAGAGAGCACATAAGCGCATTGTGGAAAGCTTTCCCGTCAGCAGGGTGTATCAGGCGCATATCCCCTCTTACCCCTCGGGACACTGGCTTTTCGGATTCGCAAGCAAGAAGTATCACCCTGTAAAGGATCTTGACCCCGAAGCGTGGAAGGCTTTGGGAATAAAGACAAGATACTACAACACCAAGCTTCATGCCGCCGCGTTTGCGCTTCCGAATTATGTTCAGGAGCTTTTGGAAAATGTGGAGGGTATAATTTGATCGGAGAATGAAAATGAATAAAAGTTTGAATACGGAAACCTTTATCGCCTGCGAAAGCGAATATTTTGAAGCCGACACCGTTATTTTCGGCGCGCCATTTGACGGCACCACCAGCTACCGCCCCGGAACCCGTTTTGCGGGAAAACATATCAGGGGAGAAAGCTACGGGATAGAAACGTACAGTCCCTATCAGGACAAGGATTTAGAGGATTTAAGGGTATTTGACGGCGGCGAGCTTGAGCTTCCTTTCGGCAATACCGAAAAAGTGCTTGAAATAATAGAGGATTACGCCGCTGGGGTATTTAAGGACGGCAAAACGCCTTTAATGATAGGCGGCGAGCATTTGGTGACATTGGGCGCGGTAAGGGCGGCGGTGAAAAAATATCCCGATCTGCACATTGTTCATTTTGACGCCCACGCCGATCTGAGAGACGAGTATCTGGGCGAAAAGCTTTCTCACGCCTGCGTTTTGCGCCGCTGTCACGATCTTCTGGGCGACGGCAGGATATATCAGTTCGGTATCAGAAGCGGGGAAAGAGCCGAGTTTAGGTTTGCGGAAGCTCATACCTATATGAACAAATTCAACCTTGATACTTTGCTTGAAGCATGTGAAAAGCTAAAGGGGAAGCCCGTTTATTTTACAATAGACCTTGATGTTCTGGATTCCTCGGTATTTCCCGGAACGGGTACTCCCGAGGCGGGAGGGATAAGCTTTAACGAGCTGATCTCGGGAATAATCACCGTAGGGGGATTGCTGAACGTAGTGGCGGCGGATATAAACGAGCTGTCTCCCCCTTACGACCCCTCGGGCGTAAGCACTGCGGCAGCGTGCAAGACATTAAGGGAATTGCTGCTTGCGATTCATAAAGAAAAAATGTAAAGGAGATACGGTAAGCATGAACAAATTATTAGACAGGCTTTCCTACAGGTTTCGCAGGGTCTGCATACCAAACCTTATGGTGTATATTATCATAGCTATGGCGGCGGTGTATGTGGTGGAACTTTTTGTACCCGAAATGCCGTTGAGCTTGTATATGTTTTTCAGCAGGGAGCTGATATTTCAAGGGCAATGGTGGCGTGTTATAACCTGGATACTCATTCCCGATACAAGCAATCCAATTGCCCTGATATTCAGCCTGTATTTTTATTATATCATAGGCAGCGGCTTGGAGCACGAATGGGGAAGCTTTAAATTTAATCTTTATTACTTTATGGGGGTTATTTTCACTATTGCCGCAGGTTTTATATCGGGATTTGCAACCAATATGTTTTTGTATTATTCCATGTTTTTTGCCTTTGCGGTTCTGTATCCGGACTTTCAGGTGCTTCTGTTTTTCTTCCTTCCGATAAAAATAAAATGGCTTGCCCTTGTTGACCTTGTATTTTTCATTATTATGTTTTTTATCGGGGATTGGACTTATAAGGCGGCGATTATCGCGGCAATGGCAAATTTCGTTCTGTTTTTCTGGGATGATTTCGGAAAGTTTATCAAAAATCAGATATACTACGCCAAACACAGAAAGAATTATAAAAACAATAAATTCTGGAAATAAATTGAAATGAAAGGAAAATAAAATTATGGGAAAATGTTTAATTATCGGCTGCGGCGGTGTTGCGGGAGTTGCGATCCATAAGTGCTGTCAGAACGACACTGTTTTTGAGGGAATTATGATCGCCAGCAGAACCAAGTCAAAGTGCGACAAAATAAAATCGGAGATAGAAGCGGCGGGAAAGAGCAGGACCGTTATTGAAACGGCGCAGGTCGATGCGGATAATGTTGACGAGTTAGTAAAGCTTATCGAAGCTTACAAGCCCGATGTGGTGCTGAACCTTGCCTTGCCTTATCAGGATCTGACGATAATGGAGGCATGCCTTGCCACAAAGACCCATTATGTGGACACCGCCAACTACGAGCCGCCCGAGACCGCAAAGTTTGAGTATAAATGGCAGTGGGCGTACCGCGAGAAATTCAAGGAGGCGGGAATTACCGCCCTTTTGGGAAGCGGCTTCGACCCGGGCGTTACGGGAGTATTCTGTGCATACGCGCAAAAGCACTACTTTGATGAGATAAATTACATCGATATTTTGGACTGCAACGGCGGCGACCACGGCTACCCCTTTGCCACCAACTTTAACCCCGAAATAAATATCCGCGAGGTAAGCGCGAAGGGCAGCTACTGGGAAGACGGAAAGTGGGTCGAGACCGAGCCTATGGAGATAAAGCGTGTTTACAATTTCGAGGGTGTTGGCGAAAAGGATATGTACTTGCTGCACCATGAGGAATTGGAAAGCCTCGGACTTAATATCAAGGGCATTAAGAGAATACGCTTCTTTATGACCTTCGGGCAGAGCTATTTAACACATTTAAAGTGCCTTGAAAACGTAGGCATGACCTCTATCGAGCCGATAGAGTACGAGGGTAAGCAGATCATTCCTTTGCAGTTCTTGAAGGCAGTGCTGCCCGATCCCGCTTCCTTGGGTCCCCGCACTAAGGGCAAGACCAATATAGGCTGTATTATGCAGGGTAAAAAGGACGGTAAAGACGTAAAATATTACGTGTATAATATCTGTGATCATCAGGAGTGCTACAAAGAGGTAGGCAGTCAGGCGATAAGCTACACCACGGGAGTACCCGCAATGATCGGCGCGATGATGTTAATGACGGGACAGTGGAAGGGCGCAGGGGTGTATAATATCGAGGAATTTGATCCCGATCCTTTTATGGACGCGCTGAATAAATGGGGACTGCCTTGGAAGGAAAGCTTTGAGCCTGTATTGGTAGAGTGATTTTGTGATGAATAAGGACATAATTAAGCTTTTAACGGCAGCGGGATTTAATGCGGGCAGCGCAAAATATCTTGAATCGGGAGACGACAGCGACGCTTTTTTGCTTGATAAAAGCTATGTTGTAAAAATTCCCAAGCGTGAAAGCGTAAAAGAAACGCAAAGACGTGAATTTATGCTGTATGATTTTCTTCAGAGCGCGGAGCTGCCGTTTGAAGTGCCTAAAACTGTCTATATGAGCGATGAATTTAATGTAATGACTTATATTGACGGTGACATAATGACCTCGAAGGAATATGAAGCATTAAGCGAGGAGCAAAAGGAGCGGCTTGCGGCGGACGAAGCGGACTTTTTGAAAGCGCTGCACAAGATTCCCGTTGATTTAAAAAATCCTTTGTTTGACGATGCATTTGAGGATAAAGCGGAACAGTTTCAAGAGGATAAGGAAGAGCTTCTGCGTATTTTGGAAATACTTAAGCTCGACAGCTTAAATCCGCTGATCGACCGAATATATGACAATCTTTTTAGTAACAAGCTTTTGTACGATTATACCCCTTGTCTTATTCACAATGATTTCAGCGCAAGCAACATGATTTTCAAAAACAACCGACTTAAAGCGGTCATTGATTTCGGTGATTTTGCGATAGGCGACCCCGACAGTGATTTTCGGCATCTTCTTGACGGCGACCCTTGCGATTTCGGTAAAGAATTCGGTCAGCGGGTGGTAAAACACTACGGCGCCGATTTAAATGCGGTGGAACAAAAAGCGCGGATAAGCGATAATTATTGGCCGTTGGAACAGGTCATTTACGGGTTTAAAAGAAATGACAGAAAAATGCTTGATGAAGGTATTTCGAAGCTGTCTATTATGAAATCGGAAATTGTATGATGCAGGTTCCGAGTATAACGGCGGCAATGCCAAGGAAAGGAACGTTCAAACAATGAATACGTTTTATGTTTCTATAGACGTGGAATCCGCTGCGATCGCAATAAATAAAGAGGTTGTTGACGGCAGCATAACAGGCGAGCTTATAGACTTTTACGAGGTAAAAGAGGAAAAGGGTTCACTTGTTGTATTGGTTTTTGAAAAGCATTATTGGAGAGCGGGCAACCGTCTGACCCTTACCGTAACGATAGACGATTTATGCGGCAAAACAAGGGTACATTACGTTTCGGGCGGAGGCGGCGAGGGCTTGTTCCGCTTTGACTGGGGCGCGGCAGAAAGCTTTGAAGGCGTTGCCGAAGACGCGTTAAGAAATTATATCATACCATAAGGTGAATTTATAAAAATGGATAAACAGCTTTACGAAGTAAAAACCCCCTCATATATAATAGACCGCCCTGCGCTTATAAAAAATCTTGAAGTGCTGAAGCTGGTCGAGGAAAAATCGGGCGCGAAAATCCTCCTTGCCCAAAAATGCTATTCAGTATATCAGACATACCCTTTGATCGGGGAATATATAAGCGGCTGTACCGCCAGCGGCTTATTTGAAGCAAGACTTGGGTATGAGGAAATGGGAAAGGAAAATCACGTTTTTTCTCCCGCTTATCTTGATAACGAATTTGACGAAATACTTAATATCTGCGACCACATAAGTTTTAACAGCGTTTCTCAATGGGAGAAATTCAAGGACAGGGTTTTGTCCTGTGAAAAAAAGGTGTCCTGCGGTATAAGAATAAACCCCGAGTATTCGACTCAGGAGCATGGAATATACGACCCATGCTCCGAGTTTTCGCGTTTAGGCGCGGTAAGAAGCAGCTTTGATGATTTGCCCGAGGGGATAGAGGGCTTGCACTTCCATACCCTTTGCGAGCAAAATTCCGACGCTTTGGCGGCTACCGCGAAGGCGGTTGAGGAAAAATTCGGAGATTTTCTACCGAAAATAAAGTGGCTCAATATGGGCGGCGGGCATCACATTACCCGTCCGGATTACGATATTGACCTGCTGATAAAAACGGTAAGGCACTTTTCCGATAAATACGGTGTTCAGGTGTACCTTGAACCGGGGGAAGCAATAGCGTTAAACGCGGGCTGGCTTGCTGCTACGGTGCTTGACATTGTGCATAACGGTATGGATATTGCTGTTCTTGACGCTTCCGCCGCCTGTCATATGCCCGATGTCATAGAAATGCCATACCGCCCCGAAATAGAGGGAGCGAGGAAGCCTAATGAAAAAGCTTATACTTACCGTTTGGGCGGCAACACCTGCCTTGCGGGAGACATTATCGGAGATTACAGCTTTGACGAGCCTTTAAAAGCGGGGGACAAGCTGTTTTTCAAGGATATGGCGATTTACTCCATGGTAAAAAACAATACCTTTAACGGAATGGATTTGCCTCGGATATGCCTTTGGGACGGAAAAGAAGTCAAGACAATCAAAAGCTTCGGCTACGAGGATTTTAAGTCAAGACTTTAAATTTTGCAACCGTTGGTTGATATTGTTTACCTTAAGTTGACAGTAATTAACCAACGGTTCATTGACATCAAGGATATAACGATATATAATTTAACTATCAAAAAGAAAGGACGATCTGATAATGATAGAATTTAAAAAGGACTATTACGCCGACGTTCGTATCGAGGACAGGTTCAGCACCGAGATAAAATTTCTTAACGGAAATCTCGGAGAATCAAAGGAACGCAGGGAATCAAGAGCCTTTGTGCGTGTTTTTGACGGCGAAATGTGGTACTACGCCGCTACTACCGATCTTGGGCATATTCAAAAGACCCTTGACGGATTGTACGAGGTGGCGAAAGCCAACGCGGATATTGAAAACGATCCCGTGGTAAAGAAATTTGAACGCAACAGAGATCATTTGGAGAGCTTCAAGGATAATTGCGTAAGAAATATCGGTTCTTCCGAAAAAACCGAGCTTTTGCGTTCTCTTTTGCCTATACTTAAGTCCGATCCGTGTATGACAATGTCTATGGCAAAATATATGGACAGAAACAGTCGGTATGAATTTTGCTCCTCCCTTGGCGCGGATATTTCCTACGATTATCAGACCTGCGGTATTATGCTTTACTGCGATATGGTAGAGGGTGAAAAGAAATTCAGCGCTTTCTGGCAGCAGGGGGAGACCGATTTCAGCAAGCTTAAGAGCTTGACCTCCGAGGCTGAGGAAGCCTTTAAAGAGCAGGCTGCGTTTATGCGTAATTCCGTTCCCGTTGAGGAGGGGGATTATCCCGTGGTGCTTTCTCCCTTGGCGGCGGGAATATTCGCCCACGAATCCTTCGGACATAAGTCGGAATCCGACTTTATGCTTTCCGACGAGAGCATGAAGGAGGAGTGGCAGTTAGGCAAGCAGGTAGGCTCACCGCTGCTTACTATTTCCGAGTGCGGCGAAATATCGGGTGTGGGATATACACCTTACGATGACGAGGGTACAAAGGCAAGAAAAAATTACCTTATCAAGGACGGAATTTTAGCGGGAAGGCTGCACAGCACCGTTACCGCCGCCGCGTTGGAGGAAGATGTTACGGGAAACGCCCGCGCCGTTGACTGTACATTTGAGCCGATAGTGCGTATGACCACCACCTATATAGAAGCGGGAAAGGACAGCTTTGAACAGCTTATCGCGCCCATTAAAAAAGGCTATTTCATCAAAACGGTAAAGCACGGCTCGGGTATGAGCACCTTTACTATCGCTCCCGCGCTTTCCTATGAAATAATTGACGGCAAGCTGGGAAGACCCGTTGAAATAAGCGTTATATCGGGTAATGTTTTTGAAACTCTCGGACTTATCGACGGACTTTCGGATAAGATAGAGCTTAAGTCCTTTGTATCGGGCGGCTGCGGCAAAATGGAACAGTACCCTCTGCCTGTGGGCTTTGGCGGGCCTTATGTTAGAGTTTCAAAAATGAAGGTGCAGTAAGCGGAAAGGAGCACGGTAATATGGAAAAAGAAAAACTGATCCTGCAAACACATTCGGTCTCTCTTAACGTGACCGCAAATAAAATAGAT
>JAAVIG010000131.1 GCA_014796735.1 Oscillospiraceae bacterium | reverse complement strand
CGATCTCCCGATCCTTATCCTTAAGCTTGCTTATATCCATTAGCCTTTCCTTTCTTTTTCGCTTGCCTTATATACCGTTTTAACGCTTCAATCAACGCCGCGCCCTGCCGTTCGGAGAACCCTTTGAAAATATCAGTCCGAGGATTGACCTTGATCCCCAGTTCCTTGTGTATAATGCCGCAAAGCCTGTCCTTAACCTTTGCATCGGAAGGAGACAAAGCCGCCAGCTCGTACATCAAGCCGAAAATCTTCTTGATCTGAGCTTCACTTATAAACGCCTTAGCCTTTTCATCGGCGGCCGCCTCTTCGTTCTTAAGGCGGCTTATGACAGCAGCCGCCTGTTCCTCGGTAAGCTCCGAGATTGATTCCTTTTCGGTAAGCTGATATACAAGGCAGTGTAAATTGTCCTGCTTGTTTCCGCGCTCCACAAGCCCGCATTTGGCGGCGATAACATATATAAGCTGTATTTGTTTTTTGGTAGCTGCTGCCATTTTTCCGTCCCTTTCTATTTTATTGTAATCTTAGTAGTGTCATCAACGGAAACAGCAACCGATATACTTTTTATGTATTCGTCCGCGTTTTCGCCGTTCCCCGTAAGCTTCATGAGCCGAATAAAGGTGTCGTATACAACAGCCTCGGCGAATAGATAAGCGTAGTCGGAAGCGTCCTGTTCGTTAAAGCCGCCGATCTCCTTAAGATTTTTAACGTCTGTTTCAAAGCTTGCGCCCTTAAGTTTTTTTGAAAGTGCCGCTTTTTGCTCCGAGGAACAGGGCAATTGTTTGATAACATAAGAGGGGGGAATTTTAGTGTAATTTCCCGTGTATAATCCGATCAGCATACGTTCCACCGCAGCGGACTTTACCTTATAGGTCGGCTCGTTCTTTTCCTCAATAAAGTCGGGGAAGACGTCACCCAGCAGCTTCTTAAGGAAAGCGGGAGCTTCAAGAGTAAGCTTTTGCGCTTGGGTATAGGTCACGTTGCTTCCGTTTTCGCTTTGGTAAGAAATTGACTTGCTTTTGCTGTCCTTTAAGGCTTCGTTTCCCGCCATTAAAAACCAAGCCTCAAGCTCGGATTTTTTGGCTTTAAGGGCGGTAAGCTGTGCGTTGACCTCAGACAGCTCTTTTACCTTGTCGGAATATTCCGTGTTATTAAGCACCGTTACGAAGCCTTTAAGGAAGATATTTTCGACGACATGCGCAAGTCTGATCCCGAGCTGTACGCAAGGTTGAGCGCGTACATCAAAAAGAATGGAGGCGGCGGGGAATGTATGTGATCTATGTGGTATCGGGACGGGAAGACGATATAATGCGGCATTTGAGGAAAAGCGGATATGCCGTGTATGTTCCCAAAATGACGATAAAACAGCGCAAAAACGGCATTTATCATTGTATTCCGCGAATCCTTTTCCCGAGCTATATTTTTATTGATGTGAAAAAAATCTCTCCCGAGGCTTATTATAAAATAAGAAGCGTGAACGGCGTGGGATATTTCTTGAACACCGAGATCCCGCTGCCGCAAGCCGAGGCGGAGTACATAAAGGATTTATGCACGGACGGCGTAATCGGTATCAGCAAGGGCTATTTAAAGGACAGCAAGCTGATAATTACCGAGGGATTTTTAAAGCAGCATGAAAACAGGATCGTAAAGTACAGCAAACGGCAGCACAGGGCAACCGTGGAGCTGACATTGTACGGCAAGCCGCACCGTATTGTATGCGGCATTGATATAGAGGTACCCGAAAAAAAGCATAAGGAAACGGCGTTGGTTGATTCGCTCCCCGCCCTCTGCCGAAATGTTGATACTTGTTGAACCGATATTGTAAAATATCGGAATGGCGAAGCTTACCCAAAAATCATATGCTTGTTAATTCAAATATCGCCGCTGATCTGTTTAAATTGCCGTTTAAATCGTTTAAATAATCAAAGTAATGAAACTACCCTAACGCAAAAATACGGTGGGTTTAAAACGCCGTATTTTGCGTTATTTTTTAAGGAGTGAAGAAAAAAGTGGCGAGAAAGAAAAAAAGAGACCTTGCCAAAGACTTGGCGGAATATGAAAAAAGCCGATTGCAAAGCGGTTTAAACAGTGTCGCCGACAGTCCCGAGAAGCGGATTTCCGAGGTGGAGGAAAGCTTGTACAAAAAAGCGGTGGGCGGTACCGTTACCGAAACCACCAAAAAAATCAGCAACGGTCGGGTGCATACCGAAACCAAAATTAAGCAGGTACAGCCCGATCAGAGGGCTATCGAGTATTTCCTAAATAATCGAGCCGCGGATAAATGGAAGAGCAATCCCGCTGCTGAGGATAACAACGACAACGGCAAAATTGCGGAGCTTATGGAAGGGCTTAAGGAAAAATGATCTATACGGAAAAACAACGGGATTTAATGCGGCTCTGGCAACGTAATGAGCTTAAACGCATAAATTTGCTTGAGGGCAGTGTTTCAGGCGGTAAAACGTGGATTTCTCTTGTTCTTTGGGGGTTTTGGGTGGCTACGATGCCAAAGGATAAGCTGTATCTGATGTGCGCCAAATCAATTACAACTCTTAAACGAAACTGCCTTATGCCATTAGAAGAGCTTGTAGGCAGCAAGAATTTTACATATTCAACTTCCGCAAAGGAGGGAAAGCTTTTTGGGCGAACGATACTTTTGGAGGGCGCAAACGACGCGCGTTCGGAAAGCAAGATCAGAGGCTTGTCTCTTCAAGGCGCGTACTGCGACGAGCTTACCCAATTCCCCGAGGACTTTTTCGCTATGCTGCTGTCCCGTTTGCGTATTTCGGGGGCAAAGCTGATAGCTACAACCAATCCCGACAAACCAAGCCACTGGCTGAAAACAAAATATATAGACAGGGCGGGCGAGTTGGATTTTCTTGATATGAAATTTCTTATTGACGATAACACGACCCTTGATCCCGAATATATCAAAAACATCAAATGCGAATATACGGGCGTTTTCTACGATCGTTTTATAAAGGGCGAATGGAAAGCTGCGGAGGGCGCGATATACAAAGATTTTGCGGACGCACCTCAAAAATATTTGCTTGACGCTCCGCCCGATGATATTGCTTTTTGCACTTTGGGCATGGACTTCGGCGGTAACGGTTCTGCACACGCTATTGTCTGTACCGGGTACAGCCGAGGGCTCAAAAAGGTGGTGGCGGTGGACGAATATTACCGCAAGGAGGTTATATCGCCTTTACAGCTGGAGCGTGACACTGTTGACTTTGTTCGGCGGTGTAAAAGTAAGTACAAAATAGCGGATATGTACTGCGACAGCGCGGAGCAGGTGCTCATCAAGGGAATAAAAGGCGCGCTTGCAAGGGAAAAAATCCCTATAAATGTACATAACGCACGCAAGGGCGCAATTATAGACCGTATACGCTTCACCACCTCAATAATGGCAATGGGGCGGTTTTTTGTTGTGAAAAATTGCAAGCACTTGACAGAAGCCTTTTCCAGTGCCGTGTGGGACGGGAAAAAGCTTGACGATACCCGTCTTGACGACGGCAGCATAAACATAGACAGCTTGGACGCCTTTGAATACAGCATTGAGCCGTATATGAAAGATATTTTAAATCTTAATTTTAACAGAAGGGACTGATGAATACGAATATCGCGCAAATAAAAACAGCCTTTCCCGACGTTCCCGATATTGACGGCTATTACAGTGAACAGATAAACGGCTGGAGGAATGTATTTGAGGGGCACCCGCCGTGGGAAAAGGTAAGGGTACAAGGACTGGAAAAAAAGCAGGAGCGCAAGATGAATATGTTAAACACCGCAAAGGTGCTTTGCGACTGCTTTTCCGATCTTACTTTTTCGGAGCAGGTGGAGATCACCATAGATAATGAAACATATCAGAAATATATCGATAAGCAGCTTAATGTAAACGGCTTTTGGAAAAAAATCCCCGATCTGCTTTCGATAGCTTACGCTTTGGGCGGGTGCTGCGTAAAGGTTTTCGCCGAAAACGGAAAGCCGAGAATAGATTATATTCACGCCGATAAGTTTATCCCGGCGGGCTGGAACGGAGCGGGGATATTTGACGGTATTTTCTCGGCGGTAACGGTAAGCAGCGGAAAGTATTACACGCTCATAGAACGGCAAAGCGTAGGGAAAGCGGAATACAAGCTTTTCAAATCGGACACGGGAGGAAGCTTGGGCAGCGAGACGCAGCTGTCGGAGCTGTACGGGGATTTGCCGCCAACGGTAGATTACAGCGGAACGGTACCGATGTTTTCGTATTTCAAGCCCGCCGTCAGCAACAATGCCGAGTACGATGTTCCGCTGGGTATGAGTATTTACGCCAATTCCCTTGATACGCTGAAAGCCCTTGACGTAGCTTTTGACAGCTTTTCCCGCGAGTTTATATTGGGCAAAAAGCGCATAATCATCCCCGCGTCTTGTGTAAGAACAGTAACCGATACCGAGACGGGCGAACCCGTAAGGTATTTCGATGCCAACGATGAGGCTTTTGTTGCGCTTAACGTGGAAGATGCCGAAAAATTCAAAATAACCGACAATACCATAGAATTGAGGGTTGAGGAGCATGTAGCGGCAATAAACGCGCTGTTGAACATTCTCTGCTTTCAAGTGGGCTTATCGGCGGGAACGCTGTCCTTTGACGTGGTGCAGGGCGTAAAGACCGCAACCGAGGTTATTTCACAGGACAGTAAGACCCAGCGGACGATCAAGTCAAACAAAAACTTGCTTACCGAGATGATAGAGGGCTTGATACACAGCCTTATTGCGTTAGGTGTATATCTCGGGGATCTGACTAAAAAAAACTATACCGTTACCGTGAGCTGGCAGGATAATGTTGTTATAGACGATAACACTCTGATTGACAACACCATAAAGCTGTACAGCGCGGGGCTGCTTGATCTGGAAAGGGCAATAGCGAAGGCGAATAAATGTGATGAAAATACTGCTGCCGATATAGCGAAAAAAGTAAGGGCGGAGAACGCAGTCGGATCGGCGGATTTTTTCTAATAAGGAGCTGATCAGATGGACTCTTTGGAACAGCTTAACCTTGCCGCGCCGATCGTCAGTACATATACCGAAATCGAGGAAACGATCCTTTGCCATATAGCGGAGCAGCTTGCCGCCAATCCCGACACGTTAATAAATGCCACATCAGAGTGGCGCATAAAAATGCTGGCTCAAATGGGCAGAGTGAACGAGGACACAGCGCGGATCATTGCTTCTAAGGTAGGCAAAATTCCCGCCGAGGTTCAACAGGTGGTACAGTCTTCCATTGACAAGGTGATTTCTGAACACGGGCTTGAAATGAACGGTAAAATTGAGGAGAGCGTAGCAGCGGCACTTAAAAATTACGATCTGCAAGCGGTTAAAGACAAGTACAACCAAGTCAACACCGTAATGCAGTACAAGGCAAAACAAGCCTATGTAAGCGGCATAAACAGCGTTGCGGATAAGCTTTTGAGAAAAGAACAGGAAGCCCTTAAAAATTCGCAGGAATACATTGATATACTCAATAAAAACGCTATGGCAACGGTTATGGGTGAAAAATCACGCACCGAAGCCATTCGGGAAACGATCGCGGAAATGAGCAAAAAGGGTATTCCCGCCTTTGTGGATAAGACGGGGCGGGAATGGTCGCCCGAGGCTTATATTGATATGGATATACGCAACACCGCCAAAAATGCGGCGTTGGCTGCGGAGTTTGCAAGCCTTGATGAGCTGGGGCAGGACATTATTTTGGTGTCCTCTCACAGCGGATCGCGCCCTTTGTGCGCGCCGTATCAAGGAAAATTGTACAGCCGAAGCGGTAAAAGCGGCACCATAACCGACGCTAAGGGGAAAACGTATACTTACACGCCTTTGTCCGATACCTCTTTCGGGGAAGCTGCGGGACTGTTCGGTATAAACTGCGGTCACAGAATGAGGGGCGTGTCGGACGGTACCTTTATCAACCGTGAAAAGGAATTTGACGGAGAGGAAACCAGCGAGGAGTATAAAAAGGTTCAGCAGCAAAGGGCACTGGAAAGAGAGGTAAGGAAGAAAAAAACGGAAGCCAATATGCTTGAAGCTGCCGGGGAAAAGGACGCTGCGAGAGATTTAAGACGGCTTGCGGCTGACGAGGATAGGAAGCTTAGGGCTTATTGTGAAAAGGAAGGGCTGTATTATAGGCGGGATAGGGCGGAGGTTTATGGGTATAAGAATAAGGTTGACATTTCGGAAAATGGTGGTATAATAAAAATAAAAGAAGTATCGGAAGTAAAAGACGCACTGGTAAATAAAGTCGGATTTTCTAATGTTGAGGAATCTTTTGATTTAATTGACAATGAGTTAAAAATCGCAAATACAAACCAAATTATGAAGCTTGAAGAAAAATTTGGTTGTATTCACAAGTCTAAAGGTACAATTTGCTCTGTTTCCGATTCCGAATCACCTTCTACGATTGCATATGTCAATAGCCGTGTAATACACCCGTCAATGCAAAATTTATCTCTTTGTCCTCAATATTTTAATTCATATTCCGACTTGATTTTGACGCAGCGGAAAGCTGTAAAAAATAATTGGTCAATGCCTGTTAAATTAACGGATGAAGAACTTTCAATTGCTACGGTAACTCATGAATACGGTCATATTTTGCAAAATATACTTATTGAAAACGAAATGAAGATACGGGGTTGGAAACTCGATGAGCCGGGTGCTTTTATTGATATAACCAAAAAGAAACCAGAAAGCAGACTTAAATGGTATTTTAACATCAGGTCGAAGGTTTTGGACGATTGCTTTGTTGAGATAGTTGATATTGCTAAAAAAGAAAATCCCGATTTTATTCTTGTAAATAATATTTCAAGATATGGCTGTAAAGATAAAGCAGAATTTTTTGCAGAGGTTTTTATGAATTCACAATTGGGAGAACCAAATGAGCTTGGCAAGGCTATGAATATTTGGCTGAAAAGAAAGGGGCTGTGTTAAAATGAAAAAAGAGCCGTATTTTCTTAGCAACAAAGAATGGTTTTATTTTGATGAACAGGCGTTTTGCTATAAACTTACGGATAAAGCTCCAAAAGAAGCAGTAAAAAGCTATAAGGAGTTTTATAAAGACGATTTACATGAAGATGAGAACGGAGAGATATTGATTACTTATTGATAATTTTAATAAAATAATAAAGCGTTTTGTGTAAAACAAGACGCTTTTTATTATTGCCCGAAAGTCCTTACGGCAAAAAACTGCGGACAAAAAATAATTGGAGGAAAAGCAATGAACGAAAACGAAAAAAACGAAGCTGCCGCTGTACAGGAAACAGGCACCAAGCCCGAACCCGCACAGGAGCAGCAGCCCGAAAAGACCTTTACCCAGTCCGAGCTTGACGCGGCGATCGCAAAGGAACGTCAGAGCCTCCCTTCTGCCGATGAGCTTAAGGCGTTCAACGACTGGAAGGAATCACAGAAGACCAAACAGGAGAAGACCGCCGAAAAAATCAAGCTTGCACAGGAAGCTCAGACCGCTGCCGAGCAGAAAGCGTCGGCGCTGGAAGCAAAGCTTACCGCCGTTTCCAAAGGCGTAAAGCCCGAGGCGGTGGAGGACGTTATTGCCCTTGCCAAAAACAAGGTAAGCGATGACGTTACGCTTGAACAGGCTATCGAAAGCGTTATCGAAAAGTACCCGCAGTTTGGCTCGGCGGATAAGCCCTTGACTACGGGGGTAACAACACCTAATAACAGAACTCCCGCCGATGATACGCTTTTAAGAAAAGCAATGGGATTGCCCACAGGAAATGAAAAGAAAGGAAATTAAAAATGGCTAACAATATTGTACTCGCAAAAAATTACACCAACCTGCTTGACGAAGCTTACAAGCTTGCTTCCGTTACCGCCGATCTTACGGGTGATCCCGCTATGGCGAAAGCCGGAGCTAACGTTGACGAAATCTGTTACCCTCAGATCAGCGTGCAGGGCTTGGGAGACTATGACCGCAACAGCGGTTACACCGACAACAGCGTTTCCCTTGAGTGGAAGACAACAAAATTCAATTATGACCGCGGTACGAAGATTTCCGTTGACACAATGGACGATCAGGAAAGCTTTAACATTGCTT
>JAAVIG010000130.1 GCA_014796735.1 Oscillospiraceae bacterium | reverse complement strand
TTGCAACGGTAGGCGCGGAGCAGGAATATTTCCTTGTTGACGAAGTGCTCTACAGCAAGAGAAAGGACCTGTTCTTTACGGGACGCACTCTGTTCGGTGCTGCTCCCCCAAAAGGTCAGGAGCTTGAGGATCACTATTTCGGTACTATCAAGCAGAGAGTCAGCGATTATATGAAGGACCTTGACAAAACTCTCTGGAATCTGGGCGTGCCCTCTAAGACCAAGCATAACGAGGTAGCTCCTGCGCAGCATGAGTGCGCGCCTGTATTTGAAAACGCCAATCTTGCGGCGGATCATAATCAGCTTACAATGGAGCTTATGCAGAAGGTGGCTAAAAGGCACGGTCTTGCGTGTCTTTTGCACGAAAAGCCCTTTGCGGGAGTAAACGGTTCGGGTAAGCACGATAACTGGGCTTTGTCCACCAATGACGGACAGAATCTCTTGAATCCCGGCGATTCTCCCCTTGAAAACGCTCAGTTTTTGACCTTCCTTGCGGCGGTGGTAAAGGCAGTGGACGATCACGCGGACCTGTTGAGACTTTCGGTAGCCAGCGCGGGCAACGATCACAGATTGGGCGCCAACGAAGCACCTCCCGCAATTATCTCGATTTTCTTGGGCGAGGAGCTTACCGATGTTATAGAAGCCTTAGTCAGCGGCAGCCACGCAAAAAATCTTCACAGACAGTTTGACATAGGTGTTTCAACTCTCCCCACCTTCCCCAAGGACACCACCGACAGAAACAGAACGTCTCCATTTGCTTTTACCGGTAATAAGTTTGAGTTCAGAAGCGTCGGCTCTACTCTTAATATCGCCGGACCGAATATTGTTCTTAATACGATAGTGGCGGACGCTTTGGCTGATTTTGCGGACGAACTTGAAAAGGCTCCCGACTTTAAGTCAGCTTTGAACGAGCTGCTGAAAAAGACATTTACGGAGCATAAGAAGATCATATTCAACGGAAACGGCTATGACGCAAGCTGGATAAAGGAAGCGGAAAGAAGAGGGCTGCCCAACTACGTTTCCACCGTTGACGCGGTGCCTCATTTTGAGGACGAAAAGAACATTAAGCTTTTTGTTAGGCATAGGGTGTTCAGCGAAATAGAGATACATTCAAGAACGGAAACCCTGCTTGAAAATTACGAAAAGGTTTTGAATATCGAAGCGTTGACAACCGTTGATATGGCTAAGCGTCAGATATTGCCCGCGGTCCTGAAATTTGAAAAGGATATGTGTGAAGCGGTTGCTGCTAAAAAGGCGGCAGGCTTTGCGGCGGGAGCCGAGCAGGAGTTAGCTGAAAAGGTTATAACGCTTACGGACGCTTTGAGTGCGAGAATAAAGGATTTGGAAGCCGATATTGTAAAGGCGCACGCCGTTGAAGAAATTACAGACAAAGCAAGATTTTATCACGATACCGTCTTTGCTTCAATGCAGTCGCTGCGCGCTGTGGCAGACGAGCTTGAAACTGTCGTTGCGGAAGATTACTGGCCTATCCCCACTTATTCCGAACTGCTGTTCAGCGTAAACTGATTGTACGAACGGTTATATTTATTAAAATTGCCTTAGAGCAGAAATGCTTTAAGAGAACATATTTTCAAAAAAGTTGAAAATACGTTCATATACCTGCACCCTTTTCCTTAGGCTATGGCTGAAATATGCCATAGCCGCTTTTTTTGGAAAAGCTTGACAAAGCGCTGCTAAAAGTGTAAAATATAAAAGGAAATTTTAAAAATAAATGCATGATAGGGGCAGGTGACTTTATAATGCGCAGTATGACAGGCTTTGGCAGGTCAAGAAACATCATCGGCGGAAAAGAATATCTTGTTGAAATACGTTCCGTAAACAGCAGGTACTGTGAGCTTTCCGCAAAGCTTCCGCGCAGCTATACATACCTTGAGGAAAAGCTTAAAACGCTTGTTAAAGGAACAATCAGCAGAGGCAAAGCGGAGGTTTATCTTTCCGTTACAGACGTTGAAAACCGTTCGACCGCCGTTACCGTTAATATTCCCGTAGTTAAGAACTACCTTGAGGAAATGCGCAGATGCGGCGATGAGCTTGGTTTAAACGATAATCTTTCGTTGACCGATATTTTCCGTATGACGGACGCTTTTACCGTTGTACGCACGGAAGCGGACGAGGAGGAGATCTGGGCGGCGGTAAGATCCGTTGCGGAGGAAGCACTGAAGCATTTTGCGGAAATGCGTGAAAAAGAGGGCGAAAAGCTTAAGTCCGATATATTAGAGAAGCTTTCCAATATAGAAAAAATGACAGGCGAGGTTGAGAAGCTGTCGCCGAAAACCACCGAGGCTTACCGTCAAAGGCTGTATGAAAAAATCACCGAAATTTTAGAGGACAAGCAGATCGACGAGCAGCGTATTTTGACCGAGGCGGCGATATTTGCCGAAAAAACGGCGGTTGACGAGGAAACGGTCAGATTACATTCTCACTTTAAGCAGTTCCGTGAAATGTGCGACAGCACAGAGCCTATCGGAAGAAAGCTTGATTTTATGGTTCAGGAGCTGAACAGAGAATCAAACACTATCGGTTCAAAGGCGCAGGACGTTTCAATTACAAAGATCGTTATCGAGATGAAAAGCGAGATCGAAAAAATAAGGGAACAGATCCAGAATATAGAATAATTTTTTAATACATAAAATGCCGCTTAAAATGATAGATTTTAGGCGGTTTTTTGTGTATATCCCCAATCAATTCGGCAGTTTTTAACTTTTAACCAATTTACTGTGCTTTTAACCTCAAAACTTTGGCAATACCGATATAGGATTATTATTGACTATTAAAGGATTTGGGGGTATACTATAACAAGCTGCTGTGAAAAAAAGGAAATTGAACAAATAAAATTTTCCAACGAAAAGGAATGATGATATGAATATTGAAAAAACTCTTGAAGCTCTTTGCGCTTTACCCGCGGTAAGCGGAGGAGAAAAAGCGGCTCACGAAACCGTTATAAAGCTGCTTTCGGAATATACCGACAATGTGAAAGCCGACGATTTCGGAAACGTTATCGGCTATATCGGCGATGAAGGCAAGCCTACTTTGCTTTTGGACGCTCACATCGACCGTATAGGCATGATAGTTACTTATATTGACGACGACGGCTTTGTAAAAGTCGGTAAAATGGGAATAGATATGCGCACTCTCCTTGCACAGAACGTTACGATATACGGCAGGGAAAAGGTAAAGGGCGTTATCTCCACTTTGCCGCCTCATGTTGCAGAGGACAGGGATAAAGCTCCAAAGCTTGAGGATATTGCAATAGATGTAGGAATGACTAAGGAACAGGCGGAAAAGGTAATTTCCTTGGGCGACCTGGTTGTACTCGAAGGCTTTTTCTCTAAGCTTGCGGGCAGCAGGGTATGTACTCCCGCTTCCGACGACAGGGCAGGGGTAGTTACGATCTTATATGCGCTTGACCTGCTGAAAAATGAAACAAATCTGCCTTTCCGACTTGCCGTGCAGTTTTCGGCACAGGAGGAGGTAGGGTGCCGTGGTGCGAAGGTGTCTGCCTTTAATGTTGACCCCGATTACGCCATTGCCTTTGACGTAAGCTTTGCCGTAAGCAAGGGCGTGCCTTCCGATCAGGCGGGTAAATTGGGAAAGGGACCCATGATTGGTATTGCTCCCACATTGGACAGGGAAATGACCGAAAAACTTATAAAAATCGCCAAGGAAAAGGAAATTCCATATCAGTCCGAGGTCATGAGCCGCGGTACGGGTACAAACGCGGACAATATTTCGCTTACAAAAGGCGGAGTTAGAACAGGACTTATTTCTATTCCTCAAAGATATATGCATACGCCCTGTGAGGTACTGGATTTAGAGGATATTAAGCACACCGGTGAGCTTTTGGCGGAGTATATCAAATGCGGATTGGAGGAAAAGTAAAATGGATAATTTAAAACAGCTTGTAAAAGAGCTTTCCGCAATAAACGGAACAAGCGGCGATGAAGGCAGGGTAAGGGAAAAGATAATTTCTCTTTTGCCCGAGGATGTAAATTATAAGGTTGACAATCTCGGAAACCTGATTGTTGAGAAAAAGGGCAGAAAAACCCCCGCAAAAAAGCTTATGGTTGCGGCGCATATGGACGAGGTGGGATTTATTGTAAGTCATATCGACGACGACGGGAGCCTTTGCTTTGCTCCGGTGGGAGGTGTGCTCCCCTGCGTGGTGTTCGGCAGACAACTTGTGATCAAGGATAATATTTACGGTGCTGTTGCGGGAAAGCCTTTGCATTTGCTTAAAGACGAGGAGCGAAGCGCACAGCCTAAAATTTCGGATCTAAGGATAGATGTAGGCGCGGAAAATAAGGAGGAAGCGGAAAAACTTGTTTCTCTCGGTGACTTTGCTTATTTTACGGGCGAACAGTCAGAGCTCGGCGACGGCTTTATGTCCGGAAAGGCACTTGACGACCGTATAGGCTGCGCAATAATGATCGAGATGATAAACAGCGAGCTGACTTACGACGTTACTTTTGTGTTTACCGTTCAGGAGGAAATAGGAACAAGAGGAGCAACAGCGGCGGCATACTCGGTAAATCCGGATATTGCCGTTGTGCTTGAGACAACTACCGCATGTGATATAAGCGGAGTTGAGGGAGAAAAAAAGGTTTGCGTTTTGGGAAACGGCGCGGTCGTTTCCTATATGGACAGAGGTACGGTTTACGACAGGGAGCTGTATAAGCTCGGATTCGATACGGCAAAAGAGATAGGCGTAAAATGCCAGACCAAAACGGTGGTTGCGGGCGGCAATGACAGCGGAGCAATTCATAAAACAGCGGGCGGTGTGCGCACTATGGCGGTTTCGGTGCCCTGCAGATATTTACATTCTCCCAACTGCGTCATAAAGGAATCGGATATGCATGATACCGCGAGATTAGCGGCGGCTTTGATAGATAAGCTTGGAGAGCTGAACTGAATATAGAAATTATGATAACTCAAATCGACATAAAAACAGCGCAAAGGCTGCTTTCGGACGCAAACGATATTTTTTCGCTTAAGATCGCCTCCAATTTAAAGGCATACAGCGATTACGATTTCTTTTCCGTTTACGGCGGAAAGGGTGTTTTAATAGGACGGTACTATAACGACCTTGTAATAAGAACCAAGGGCGGTATATCCGAGGACACAATGGAGGAGCTGTCTTTGTTCTTAAAGGTGTGCGGCTTCACTTCGGCACTTTGCGGAATGGAAACGGGTACAAGATTGGCTGCGGCAGGCTGGAGCAATAACGAGGAAAGTCTGATCTATAAATTTTCCTCCCGGCTTATTCCCGAAAACGAGGAAATACCTTCAATAGAGGAAATAAAGGTAAATCCGCAGCTTGATACCGTTTTTCCGATCGTAAAGGACGGATTCCCCAAAATAAAGTATGATGATTGGTATACCGATATAAATCATAAGATAAGGCACGGGATAGCTTCCGTTTACGTGTACGGCGGAGCGACCGCAACGGTTATGGCGGATATGAACGGCACCGTTTTTATCTCCCTTGTGGCAACAAAAAACGAAGCAAGAGGGAAAGGTGAAGCCAAAAAGCTTTTGAGACGGTTAGGGCTTTATTTCGAGGGACAGGGCAGGGAAGTCTGCATACTTTGCAAGGAGGAGCTAAGTCCGTTTTACCGCAAGGCGGGTTTTTACGAATGCGGAAAGGCTGTGACCGTTTTTCCGAATAAATGATCGACAATAAATACACTGTTTTAAAGGAAGTGACCGTAAAAAAGAATTTTCAAAACGCAGGTATAATAACAAAGGCAGTACACAAAAATCTAAGCAAAAAGCATTGACCCAAAAATCATGACAGCTTTCATTTTAACTGAATATTAATATAAGCAGGAAAGAGATATGACGGAATTTAATTTTGACGAAAAACTGTTTGTTGCGGCAGACAAGGCAGAGGATAAGGCGGAGGGAGCATTTGCGCGTATAGATGAGATTTGCCGCCGCAACAGCGAAAGAGTGCTTAAGGCGTTTATCGACAACGGCGTTGCGGATATGCATTTGAAGGGTACTACGGGCTACGGCTACGGCGACGACGGAAGAGATAAAGCTGATGCAGTTTTTGCGCAGGTGTTCGGAGCGGAGGACGCTCTTGTAAGGCACAGCTTTGTAAACGGCACTCACGCAATTTCAACCGCTCTTTTCGGAGTTTTAAGACCGAACGATCTGCTTCTGGCGGTGACGGGGCGACCCTACGATACGCTTGAAGAGGTGATCTTCGGGGAAAGAGGCGGCTCGCTTAAAGAGTACGGAGTAAGATATAAGCAGATCGATCTGCTTCCAGACGGAAAGCCCGATATAAAAGCTATCATGGAAAACGCAAAAAACGCCAAGGTGGTTTATATACAGCGTTCGAGAGGTTACTCGCTTCGTCCCTCTCTTACGGTGTCCGTTATAATGGAGATAGTTGAAGCGGTGAGAGCAGTGGGCAGCAATGCCGTTATTATGGTGGATAACTGTTACGGT